>NZ_JBXWPD010000016.1:0-107032 GCF_059611225.1 Ruegeria sp. CDSA246
GCCCGTTCGTCTATCGGTTAGGACGCCAGGTTTTCAACCTGGAAAGAGGGGTTCGATTCCCCTACGGGCTACCACTTCCCTGACTTACACCCCAAATTTTTCGCGGCAAAGATCCTGAATCTGTCCCCACAGCGATTTGAATTCCGGTGTATTTTCTGCAGCATAATGGAAATTCTTCATCAAACCGGTAAGCTGTGTAAAGACTTGACGGACTTCACCCTTATCCGCAAATTCCGCGGTCGATTGCGTGACATCGTAGACCAGTTTGAACGTCATCTTCTGACGCTCCAGCGGAACGGTGGCATCCACTTTGTCGAATGCGTCCTGCTGCAGATAGACCATGTCCACGAACAGGCCCTTTTGCTGGATCACGAAATCCTCGATCGTGACGCCCTCTTCACCAGTGACCTGCATCATCTGATCGACCTGCTCGCCTTTTTCGATCAGCGCCAGCAGATCGCCCACCTTGCCTGTCCAACCAGCCTCGGCGTTCTTGTCATACCAATCCGAGAGTTGTTCAGTATAGCGCGACCAACTGAGCAAGGGATCGACGGCGGGATAGAACCGTTTGTAGGCTCGTTCCGAGGACAGCCCAAGAAAGCACTTCACCGTTGACAGCGTGGACTGCGTCACTGGTTCGTCAAAATTGCCTCCCGCTGGTGACACAGTGCCGATCAACGTCAGGCTACCCAGGTCGCCATCGTTTGTTTTCAGCGCCCCAGCACGCTCGTACAGGCCCTTGATCGAACTCTCCAGGTAGGCAGGAAAACCCTCTTCACCCGGAATTTCCTCCAGCTTGCCGGAAGTCTCGCGCATGGCCTGCGCCCAGCGACTGGTACTGTCCGCGATCAGCAGAACATCATACCCCATCTGACGGTAGTATTCGCCCAGCGTGATTCCGGTGAAAATCGACGCCTCGCGAGCCGCAACGGGCATGGAAGAGGTGTTGCAAATGATGATCGTCCGATCCATCAGACTTCCGCCCGACATCGGATCGGTCATCTTGGGGAATTCGTGGATCGTTTCAACAACCTCGCCCGCGCGTTCACCACAGGCAACGACGATCACGATATCCACTTTGGAGTTCCGCGCGATAAGGTTTTGAAGCACAGTCTTACCCGCCCCGAACGGGCCGGGAATACAGGCCGTACCACCACGCGCGATGGGAAAGAACGTATCAATCAAGCGTTGCGAGGTCAGCACAGGTTCAGTCGGGTACAAGCGTTCGGACAGGGCACGTTTCAGAACCGTTTCAGGCAAGGGCCGCCGAACTGGCCACTTCTGGCACAGCGTCAAAGTGTGCTCACCCCCCTGCTCGTCTTCAAGTCGGGCAACAATCTCATGGATTGACGCGGCCCCTTTCTGAACCCAAACGACCTTGTATTCGCCAACCCAATTGAAGGGCAGCATAATTTTATGGGTGAACCGGCCTTCCGGAACAGTTCCGATGCTGTCGCCTGCCGTGACTGTATCTCCAACCTTAACCGAGGGCGTGAAGGACCATTTCGCCTGATCGTCCAACGGTGCTACATCGGCCCCCCGCGGCAAGAAGGTTCCAAATTCGGAAGCAACTTTGGGCAAAGGCGATTGCAGGCCGTCAAAGACCTGACCCAACAGCCCCGGCCCCAGTTCTACAGACAGCAACTGACCCGATTGTTCCACCGGATCGCCAACGGCCACGCCGTCTGTGCTTTCATACACCTGTACATCAGCTGTGTCCCCGCGCACGCGCAGCACCTCGGCTTTGAGCCGTTCCTGACGCCCGCCCGGTCCAGCACGGGTCGGCAGGATGAACACCACCTCGTTTTTGACCAATTGGCCCGGAACTCCGGCGGCATCTTGGTTGGCCTGAATCTGCACCAGCCCTTCCTGGACCGAGACGACACGGGCGGTTGCGGTTTGAACTGGAGGTGTTTGGGCAGTCATGCGCTTACTCTCTCAAAATCGAATTCTGCGACATTGGCCATGGCCTGCTGGGCCAGTTTCTCAAATCTTGTGGCTGCGTCCTGAGCGTTGCTTTGCGCCCATCGATCAAAAATGTTCCAGATCAGGACGTATATTGCCACGGCCTCAAAATCGAAGAGGTGGCGGGCGGCGTACCGTTTCAGTTGCTTATGGCTGACCGACAACAACAGTCGCTCCAGCCCCAAAGGGTCCTCGGCTTCTAACAGCTGACGCGCGTCCTTGATCCACGGCATCGGCACCAAAAGTCGGAAATCCGGGTCCCCCCAGTTGGCTGGAATATGGCGGCTCCAACGTCCAATGCCGTACGCTCCCGAGAGCGGATTGCCTCCACGCGCGCGCAGGCGCAGTGCAGCAACTACAGTGCGCAAGTCCATCCGCTCAAGGAACAGTCTACGCAAGGTTGGTTGCGGAATTTTGCCCAACGCCTGATTGCATCGCTGTACTGCCTGCGCATCCGTGACATCCATGTCATATGCACTCCAGTTCAGCGCCTGCTCCAACGCTTTCAGAACACGCGCATCCTCAGATGCAAGCGCGGTCAGGCGACGATCCAACCGCAGCCGTGACAGCGGTGGCTGCTTGGCCACAAACAGCCGTTCAGATCCCGGCAGGCTGCTGATCAGCGCGATATAGGCGTCAGGGTCTGACATCTCAGCGGATCACACCTTCCAGCACGGCACGGAACCGCGGCTGAAGATGCTCCATCAGCAGTGAGGCGACCGCCTTGTCCGTCAGGTCCAGCACAACGCCCTGATCTTCGGCCCGAACGCGGATACCATCTTGGTTATCGTCCGATGCATGCAGCTCAACCTGTTCTCGCAACATGTCGGCCGTCAGCCCAAGAACATACTTGGTCAGCTTGCCAGACTGGATGTCATCCGCGTTCTGCTTAATGTCTTCCTGCGTTGCGACTTTGGCAGGCAGAATGACCTGGACCTTGCCATCCAGATTGACGCCATCAGCCTCTTGACCGACGACCTCCAAAATCATCTGTTTCAGCAATTTCGGGTCAGCCATTTCCTTGGTCACCAGACGTTCGACATCTTCACGAAACCGGTCGGTCAATCCACCTTTCATGGTCAGAACTGCATCACGCATGGCGGTATTCAACGCCTCTTCCCCCGCCGCGCGGTATTTGTCGGAATCGCTGCGCGCCTTTTTCTGATAGTCGTCCGCTTCGCGTTTCGCGTCAGCCAAGATTTTGGCGGCTTCGGCCTTGGCCTCTGTCCGCAGTTTTTCAGCGTCAGCCTGACCAGCCGCCACGCCATCATTTCGCAGCTTATCGATCAGGGCATCCACGCCGTGTGAAATCATGCCATCCTGCGCCATCAGCTGATCCCCGCGCTGATCACCAGAGCAAAGACAAAGGCAAAGACGCCGAACCCTTCGATGATCGCCGCCGGAGCCAGCGCAAGGCCAAAGATCTCGGGCTTTTCCTTGGTGGCGTTGATCGCTGCAGCACAGGCCCGACCCTGCCAGATCCCGCAATACATCAATGCGATGCCTGACAGGATACCTATCCCGAACAAGCCGCCCGCGTTTTCGGGTGTCACATCTCGGTTCAAGGTAAACATGATGACGATGCCGTAAATCACCATGGTCGACGGAAAGGCTGATACGCCAACAAAGCGCCCATAGCCGCCTTCAGTTTCTGTCATGGCGCCAATACTGGCCATGCCGGCGATGGAGCACCCGATCGCGCTGGAGGCCGCGCCCAACGCCATAGGCGCGTAAATGCCCAGCCAACCCAATGTCAAAACAAGCTCATTCATTCCTGAACCTCCTTGCGGGCGAACGGGCGAAAGACAACGCCTTCGTCCGGCAGACCCCATTTAAAGAATTCGATGTAATTGAGACGTAATCCGTGGACGACGCCGCTCATCATGGCGAGGGCGAAGTTGAGAATGTGGCCAGTGATCAGGATCAGCAGCGCAAAAAGAACGCCCAGCCCTTTGAGCGAATGCATGACTGAAACCGCCAGATCGTTGAAGGTGATCGCCAATGAGGCTGAGGCCAGACCTAACGCAAACAGGCGCATGTAGCTTAGCACGTCTCCGAACGCCCCCATGGCCCCGGCAAGGCTTTGCAGCCCTTCGATCAGGCGCCAAACCCAGTCGGTTGGTTTCTTGATGACCCGCTCGCTTGAGAACCAGACGATGGCCAGAACCCCGATCCCCATCAAGGCCGCACCCGGCACCGGAGAATTGCCCTTCATGTAGCTAAGCCACAAAATGAATCCTCCAATCAGCGCCGCGATCCAGCCCAGATTGGCAATGGCGTTTCGGTGCCCCCAAGCCGCGCGGGCGGCAAGCGCATTGGCCAGCACCAGATGCAATACGCCAACGACAATCGAAACCATCATCATCGCGCCGAAATTGTTCAGGTCGAGCAGTTTGAGCTTGGACCAGAACGACCCCTCAGTTGGCGATACGCCGAAATAGCTGCCGACCAATATGCCGTACAGGATCGTCGCCCCCGAGATGATCACGCCAAAGCGTCGCCAGGAACGCTCATGTGGTGTGCGATCAAGGCGTTTCCAAAACAACAAGAGCCCCGCCAAGATAATTGCCCCGTACCCGGCATCGGCCACGATCATCGCAAAGAAGATCGCGAACGAAACGGCGACGATGACGCTAGGGTCCCAATCCTTGTAACCCGGCACTTGATAAAACAGTGCCAAGTCTACAGCAGCACTGCGCTTTTCTGGTTGTTCTAACAAGGTGGGCGGGCTGTCTTCGGGGCCGGGTTCTTCGATCAGCACAGCGGCATCCTTGGCGTTTGCCATGTCCAGAACCGCATCTATACGATCCTCGGGCACCCAGCCCTGAAGGGCAAACATCGCCTCTTCGTCGCGCACCTTTTGGGTAGCATGGGCCAGCTCAGCCGCACTTTCGGCAACCGACAGGTTCCGGCGCATCAGTGTCAGGTATCGGGTCTGCGCGACGCGCTCAGCCTCAAGCGCTTCGATGGCGATCTCAGCCTCTTCCAGTTGCGCCTCAAGCTCGTGAATGGGCAGCGATCCTGTGTGCGTGCGCGGGACTGGAAGGATATCGTCATCCGGCTCATCCGGGTCGATCAGCACGGCATAGATGAACCTATGGTCCTGCTCGAGTATAGCCCAGGGCATATCCAGGGCTTCCAACGCATCGCGATGCTTGAGCGGCAGTTGATAGAACCACAATCGGTTCCCTGCTAATACATCGTCGGGTGGAAAATCCAGGTCACCCCAAGGGCGAACCTGCGCGATCCGGTTGGCCAGAAAATCCCTTTGGTCCGTCATGTCACGGGTCCGTTGCATCAGGTCCAGCACATCCTTGACGAACTGCTCCATGTCAAAACCGGGGTCGCGCTGGATTTGTCGGCGCGGTTCGGACACGTCATGCAGGAACCGCAGCGCCTTATAGGCGTCCCGCGCACCACGCTCGCTGATCTTTTCCGGTTCAGAGGGCGGCGGGACCAGCGGCAGGACGTGCATGCATCCCAATTCCTGCAGCGCCTCAAGCGTTTCGGTCTTTTGATTTGATCGCCCGACCAGTGACAGTTTCTTGAGGCGCGCGACACTCATGACACCGCCTCCTGCGCATGTTTGCGCTTTGAGATTTTCGACCGGACCACGGCCTGCATCTGTTCATCACTCAGATAAATGCGGATTTTCTTTATGTTCGCTTTGGCGCGCGGGATCAGAACCTTTTCGAACAGATTGACACGCTGGGTGATGGTGGCCACAGCCCTATCGAATATCTTCACCCGCTCTTCGGCCACTTTGACCCGTAGACGCGCCTCGATCATATCGTGCAGCAACCGGGCCGCCGCATCGACCCAATGAGGTTTGGCCAGATAGGAATACAGACGCACCGCGACCTCGATCCGGTCTAGCGCAGGCATCTTTACGCCCACGACGTTGACCTCTTTGACTTTGTAGTCTTTCAGCGCGACCAACCCGTCCAGATCAACGCCTTGCTGCGCCAGCATCGGCAGTTTTTCTCCAACCTTTTGCGCCAGTTCCTGCACCTCATCCTGAAGGCGCTGCACATCTTCGCGCGCCTTCGCGCGCTCGGCCATCAATTGCTGACGCTTAAGGTCCAGCGATGGCAAGAACCGCTCATAGCTTTTCAGCTGCGTCTGCTCGCGCGCGAGCGACGATTTATTCAGCTGCAACCGCGCCATCGGCATCCTTTGGGAAATACTTTTCGATCAGGGCCTGTTTCATCAGTAGCTGCTCAGGTGCGAAACACTCGGCCAGAGTTTTCCACCCCAAATCCAGCGCATCTTCCAGCGAGATTGAAACGTTGATGTCCATGAACCGGGTCTTGAACAGGTCACCAAACTTCAACAACTGATGGTCGTAATCCGAAAGGTCGAACGCCATTGCCTGTTTCTGCGCGGCGTCGCGACTTTCGGAATAGAACCGGATCATCGTGTTCATGATCTGCCCGTGATCCTCGCGCGTCGTCTTGCCGATCACGTTCTGCTTGAGCCGCGAGAGGCTGCCGAACGGGTCAATCACTCCCGAGTGCAAATAGATCTGCCCCTCGGTGATATAGCCCGTGTTGTCGGGCACCGGATGGGTCACGTCATTGCCGGGCATCGTCGTAACGGTGAGCACAGTGACCGATCCGCCCTTGGCATAGTCGCAGGCTTTTTCGTATCGGCGGGCCAGCTGGGAATAGAGGTCGCCCATATAGCCACGCTGCGACGGTACGCGCTCTTGGCTGATACCAACTTCCTTCATCGCGTCGGCATAAGCGGTCATATCAGTCAGTAGAACCAGCACGCGTTTGCCCTCTTCCACCGCGAATTTTTCGGCCACGGCCAGCGCCATATCGGGTACCAGCAGCCGTTCGACCAGCGGGTCCATCGCCTGGTTGACGAACATCACTGTCCGGGAAAATACGCCCGCATCCTCGAAGGACGTCCTGAAAGTAAAGTAGTCGTCAAAGATCAGCCCCAGCCCGCCAAACACCACGATATCCGCATCCGCCTGAATACCAATTCTGCTGAGGAACGCGTTGAACGGCTCACCCGAGACCGAAAAAATCGGGATTTTCTGACTTTCGACCAACGTGTTGAACACGTCGATCATCGGCACATCCGTTCGGATCATCTTGTTGGGAACGGCGCGTTCCGCAGGGTTCACGGTCGGCCCGCCAATATCCACGCGCGGTTCGGATGACAGGTCGGGTCCGCCATCGATTGAAACGCCCGCGCCATCAAAAACGCGGCCCAGAATGTTCTGCGAATACGGCGTCTGCATCGGATGACACAGGAACGTCGCCGTCGCCTCGGTCGAGATGCCCTTGGTGCCGGAAAACACCTGCAGGGTGACAACATCCCGGTCAATGAAAATCGCCTGCGCCAGTGTCTTGTGGCCGTCCACGGTTTCGATCACGGCCAGATCGTTGAAACGCACCGCTGCGTCGGTCGATCCGTCCAGAGGCACCCTGACCTTTATTGTGTCTCCAACAATCTCAAGAACACGCGTGTACTTCAAGAGACTTCCGGACATTGCTCATCCTCGGTCGTTAAAGGTGTTTTTTGAAATCAACGCCCCGTAATAACTTGGCGTTTTTTGCAATCATAAGCTCAGCTTACAACGAATTCATGAATTGGCAAATGAGGATGTCTTTGTTGCGACAAAGGAGACGAAAACTGCCTCTGGTGACCAAAAACGTTGGTATTCAAACGCGCTGGGAGGGCTTACCACCCCCTGCGCCCGAACAGGGATTGCAGCCGGCTTTGCCCGGCAAAAGGATCGACCTCTGATGGCGCAGTCAGGCCCGAGACAACGCGGCGCACCATTACCCAGCAGATTGCAGCAAATATCACACCGCCCAGCGCCTGCCCCAACAACACACCCGGAGCGCCTGCGAAATAGGCTCCGGCCACTGCAAATGGCCACGTGCCCAGCGTATGTCGCCCCCAGTTAACCCACGTGGAGTAAATGGGATAGCCAAGGTTGTTGAAGCTGGCATTCGCAACAAAGATCACCCCGTTGAAGAAGGACGCCAGGGCCAGCGGCCCGCAAAACAGGTAGATCAGCGCCCGCGTCTCGCCCTGGGCCTGAAACAAGTTGGCGATGGGGGCACGCAGGACGAACAGCACCGCCGCCATCAGAACCACATAGACGGCAGTGAATTTTACACCCGCCAGGAACGCGCCCTTCACCCTGTCATACTGCCCTGCCCCAAAGTTCTGCCCGACAATCGGGCCTATCGCCCCGGATAGAGCAAATACCACGGAGAATGCGACAGGCATCAACCGCCCTATTACCGCCATGCCAGCCACGGCGTCTGTTCCAAACTGTGCAACCTCACGGATCACGATGGCGTTGCCGACCGGCGTGGCGACATTGGTCAGAACTGCCGGTATTGCAATCGCCCGAACCGGTTGGAGGTCATCCATCACTTGCCTCAGCGACGGTCGCGCAAATCCATGGTGCACGCGCACTGCGGGCCGGACCGCCGCTATCAACATAAAGATACGTGCAATAACCGAGGCAATCGCCGCCCCGTCCAGGCCAAGACCGACAGCGAAAATCAGGATCGGATCCAAAATCGCGTTGGCCAGCCCGCCGTAAATCGTGGCCTGCATGGACCGGCGCGCATCGCCATGCGCACGCAGCACGGCCATACCAGTCATTGCCACTGCCATAACCCACATGGTTGGCAGAATGATGCTGACATACCGTGCGGCCAGTTGCAGAACTTCGCCCTGCGCGCCCAGCAAGGACAGAAAAAACTTGATATTGATCATGACGATAGCAGACACAATCAACCCAATCAGAATCCCAAGAAGGGCAACGCTGGTCCCAAATTGCCGGGCTTTTTCGGGCCGCCCGGCCCCCAACTCGCGGGCGACTAGAGCCCCGGCTGCGATGGACAGCCCCACATTGATCGAGTTGGTGAAAAACAAAAGCGTGCCCGCATAGCCGACCGCTGCGGCCAAGGCGTCATTGCCCAGCATTGAGATGAACACCATGTCCACGAAATCCACGGCAAAGATTGCCATAAGACCAATGCTGGTGGTCAGCGACATTCGGGTCACATGCCGCATCAGACTGCCGGTCAAAAAGACAGCCATGCCCGTGGATTGTTGTGTCATTGGCTGGTCCGTCCCTTTGTCCTGGAAATCAATCTGCCCGCGATGGGCACTAGTCAGCAACCTCAAACTTGTGCCGTGCGCGCCGATTACAGCCCTACCTTTTTTGGCAATCCGCATTTTGCGCCGCTACGATGATGTTGCAGTACGAAAATCCTTACCGCTTTGGATATCGGCGTCCGCCGCTGCGTCCACTGGCGCCTCGCATCCAGCATTCTAAGTCAACGGATTTTGCCGGGAATGCCTGATCGACGGGAAGGTTGCCGTTCTCAACGAACAGGACAAACTCACCCATCCCGGCGCGTACTACCTTTTCGGCGCATACGTTCGCGCAGTGTATGTCGAGGGCGGGCACGCATGTGGCCACCGTGCGAAACGGTCGATGGCGGTGAGGTACTCTGACCGCGGGTACCGCCACGCGGGGCACGAGCCTGCACTGGACGAGGTCTAAAGGTAGAAAAATCAGTACCAAAACTCGCTCAATACATTATAAGAAATGAATATACTGAATTTACGATATTCGATTAGCGCGAAGACCTGGGGAGGATTCAATGCTTCGACTTACAACCTGTTTGATCTCTTTGCTGACACTACCAGCGCTTGTTTGGGCAGACGCGGTCCCCAGCAAAGAGGCTGCTGAAGGCACCTTTGCTGACCGCCCATATTCGCCCTACGCCAACCGATCGTTCCCCGAACGGCCGCTTTGGGGTGATACACACCTGCACACCGGTTTGTCGCTGGATGCGGGCGCATTCGGAAACACCTTGCTTCCTGATGAGGCATGGCGGTTCGCAAAGGGGGAACAAGTTATTTCGTCAACCGGTCAGGCCGTCAGGCTGGCGCGGCCCCTGGATTGGATGGTGCTGACAGACCATACTGATTTGATGGGTTTCGCCCCGGACCTGCAGGCCGGTAAACCTGGCGTTATTGGTGACCCAAAAGGCTTGGAGTGGTACGAAGGTTACAAGGCGGGTGGTGAAGAAGCCGGGAAAGCGGCCTTCGACATTATTACAAATTTCTCTCAAATGACCCTGCCGGAAATCCTACTTGAGTCATACAGCCCGGGCGCGGACGCATTCGCATTTACATGGGAAAACATCGTTATGGCAGCGGAACGGCATAACGACCCCGGCAATTTCACCGCCTTTATTGGGTTTGAATGGACGTCCGTTCCCAAGGGGTTCAACCTGCACCGCAATGTCATGCTACGTGACGGGCCAATTCGGGCACTGCAAATGGTGCCACCCGTGACTCAGCCTCCTTACGGCGACACCGACCCCAAGGCGCTTTATGCGTGGCTTGAAGAATATCAGGGTAAAACCGGCGGTCGCGCGGTTGCTTTTGCACATAACGGCAACCTGTCAAATGGCTGGATGTTCCCCACTGAGGATACTTATCACGGCGGCAAGGTAGACGAAGAATACGTGCAGAACCGCGCCAAGTGGGAGCCGCATTATGAGGTCACCCAAATCAAAGGCGACGGAGAAGCACACCCCTTCCTAAGCCCAGAAGACGAATTTGCGGACTATGAAAACTGGGACGTCGGCAACCTCGACATTACCGAGCTGAAAACAGAGGACATGCTGGCCGGTGAATATGCCAGAGAAGCCTTGAAACGTGGCCTGATGCTGGAAGAAAAATTCGGGGTGAACCCTTATAAGTTCGGAATGGGTGGGGCAACAGACAGCCACACATCGCTGGCAACAGCTGAAGAGGACAACTTTTTCGGAAAATCCGTCAGCGTTGAACCGTCGGCCACAAGAATCCAGCACCCCTTCATCGCCAATGATCTTGGCGAAATCCCCGGCGACCTTCTTGTCGCATCTGGTTACACTGCCGTCTGGGCCACCGAGAACACGCGTTCGGCGATCTTTGATGCTTTCAAACGGCGTGAAACCTATGCCACGACTGGTCCTCGGATCGGTCTGCGGTTCTTTGGTGGATGGGAATTTGACGAAGCAGATCTTGAGACCCGGTTCCTTGCGGACGTTGGCTACACCAAAGGCGTTCCGATGGGCTCGGACTTACGCCCTAACGAAGGTGATGGAGCGCCTTCATTCCTGATTGCAGCGCTACGCGATCCGGTTGGGGCCAATCTGGACCGGGTACAGGTCGTAAAAGGGTGGCTCGATGGCGAAGGAGAATTGCACGAGAAAGTCTACGACGTTGCATGGTCGGATGACCGGGCTGCTGATGAAAACGGCAAAGTCCCGGCTGTCGGCAACACCGTCGATATCGAAACCGCCAGCTGGAGTAACACGATTGGCACCGCCGAGCTTGTGTCGGTTTGGGCCGATCCAGACTTTGATCCAAATGCGCGGGCTTTCTACTATGTCCGGGCGCTTGAAATCCCCACACCCCGTTGGGTCCTGTACGACAAGGTCCGGTTCGGTATTGAATTGCCGGAAGAGGCGCAGCTGATCCATCAAGAGCGCGCGTATTCGTCGCCAATCTGGTACACACCTAGCGAATAACCGAACAATACACTAATGACATTGCCGGGCGGTCAACCCCGCCCGGCAATATTGCGACACGACATTGAGAACCCGCATGCAAATTCTAAAACAACCTTTAGTCCACTTCATTTTGATCGGGGTTGCCATTTTCGGTTGGTTTGCATGGATTTCTCCGCAACAGGACATCGTTGAAGAAACCGACACGATCACAGTCGATGGTAACGATGTCGCCCTACTGAAAACACGTTTCCAAAACAGCTGGAACCGTCCGCCGACGGAAGACGAGTTACAGGCCCTGATTGACGGGGCGATCCGTGAGGAAGTTCTTGTACGCGAAGCGCGCAAGCTGGGTCTAGATCAGGGTGATCAGGTCATCCGCGCACGCTTGGCGCAGAAGATGGATTTTCTGACTGACGCAATCGCAGCCTCGGTCGAGCCCGAACCCGAAGTGTTGCAGACCTTTCTGAACGAAAACCCGGAACGGTTCACTAAACCGGCACAGATTGCTTTTGATCAGATCTACCTGAACGAGAACGCTGAGCTGGATGCCATCGAAAGCGCGATTGAGGCTGCAAACACTCAGCAGGACTGGAGCAGAATCGGATCGACAACTTTGCTTCCAAAGTCGATGCCTCTGACAGTAGTGCGCGTGGTGGACGCAAACTTTGGCACTGGCTTTTCGGCGGCCCTGAGATCGTTGGAGCCAGGCAACTGGTCCGGCCCAGTCCGATCCGCATATGGCATCCACGTCGTTCGCGTTACAGACAAACAAGACCCCATATTGCCAAAGCTGGAAGATATCCGCGATACCGTTTTACTGGAATGGCGCCGCGAAGCCGGGTCGGACCTGGCGCAGGCGCAATATGAAAGCCTGGCATCGAATTACCAGGTCGAAACACCCGACATGGACAAGGCGGTCGAATGAAGCGGCTCTTTTGCCTGTTATTCTCGGGCTGGCTGATGTTCGCTGCACAAGCGGGACATGCACATGCACTTGACCCCGGTTATTTGGACCTGCGGCAATTGGCGAGCAACACCTGGCAAGTGCTATGGCGCAAGCCTGATGTGAATGGCCGCCCCATGGGTATCGATGCCATATTGCCCGCTCACTGTGCCCAAAACCGAGGACCCGAGCCACGGTCCGACGGAACGGCTTGGATCGCGACCTGGGTTCTTGAATGCGAGGACGATATCGCCGGTCACACCATCACCATTGAAGGGCTGGAGCAACAACGAAACGACGTTCTGCTGCGCATCCAACCCATCTCGTCGGAACCATCCACTTTGCGGTTCACGCCCGAGACGCCTGCTTTGATCATACCAGAACAGCCAACGACCTGGTCGGTTCTGAGCAGTTATTTCCGCCTTGGGTTCGAACATATTCTGGAAGGTTGGGATCACCTTCTGTTTGTTTTTGCCTTGTTTGTGCTGGTGCGCGATCCATGGCGGTTGGTCGGGGCGGTGACCGCCTTTACCGTCGCGCATTCCATTACGCTGGCGCTTGCCACTCTGGGCGTGCTGAACGTGCCCGGCCCTCCGGTCGAAGCCGTGATCGCCTTGTCAATCGTGTTCCTCGCTCTGGAAATCCTCAACCGAAAAGATGGTGAGCTGCGCCTGTCCGAACAATATCCCTGGATCGTCTGCTTTTGCTTCGGGCTGTTGCACGGGCTGGGATTTGCCGGCGCGCTGGCCGATATTGGAGTTCCAACTGAGGATATCTTCGCCGCACTGCTGGCCTTCAACATCGGGGTCGAGGCCGGGCAACTTTTGTTTATTGCCGGACTGTCGGCCCTGATCTTGGTGTGGCGCCTTACGCTGCCCACAATTTCCCAAAGGGCTGGCGTAGTCGCCGTACCCGTCACAGGATATGCCATCGGCTGCGTGTCGATGTACTGGTTGGTTGAACGCGTCAGCGGGTTTTGATTGGCGTGTCCGCTATTTCGCGGCCTCTTGCAGCTGCAGTAAACACGCCTGAACCCGGTCCGCTTCGACCTGCGCCAAGCCTTCGTTTGTTAGTTTCTGGTGCTGGCGCGCCTCGATCAACACCTGCTGGGCGCCCTCGGGATCACCGGCCTTAAAAAATCAGCTTGGCGATCAAAATCAACGGGTACGGTTTGTAGTTCCCTGCACCACTGTCCCACCAGGCCTCGGCCGTCTGACGCACCCCACTGATGTTGTTAAAGGTCGGCGCATCATAAACAGTCGCCTATTTGCGCCCGGAAAATCGCAATTTCTGGTCCTGTTACCGGCGTCACCTACTGAGTTTGTCACAATCAAGGACGACACCAAAGATTAGGTCAAGTGCAACGACAAGGGCAGGCCGACGGGCGCATTTGGCCGGAACCTACGCGACGGAATGGTGGTAACCAAAGCCGATACGCTCTTAACTCGGACGAAATCCGGAGAGAAACGGGAGGGGGCCGGTACGACCGGTTCGAAAATCGATTGATCATCAAAGCGCTGAAAATCATCGCAGGCACGCTTATTCTGGGTGTCGTCGCAATTGTGGGCTATCTGCTGATCGCCCCGCCTGACCTCTTGAAGGTTGGGACGAACTATTCGGCCAAGATCGTCTGTTCCAACGTCTTCATAGCCGGGCGCGACCCGGAAGAGGTTTTGACCGTCGATGTTCAGGCCCCGGGGCATCCACTGCTTAGGCAGATCTCGATCGACGTGGACGCCGAAGCCCAAACCGTGACGGCACGTATTTTCCGGTTCTTTGCCCCCGCGACCTCGCAATATCGCGAGGGGCTTGGCTGCACCAATGTCCATGACGCGACGCTCAGCGACGCGACCCTGACCGCGATTGAGCCCTTGCCCACTGGAATCTGGCCCGTCGGTAACGAAGTTCAACTGTCACAAGATCCTGAAGTTGCGCGTATCCTGGCAGATAGCACCCTTCTGGGCGAAGGATACCGCGCCGTGGTTGTCGTGCGGGGTGGGCGTATCGTTGGCGAGACCTATGCGGAGGGGTTTGACGAAAACACGCCTTTGCTTGGGTGGTCGATGACCAAGACGGTTACTGCGGGCTTGATCGGTACCCTGATCAAATCCGGCCAGATGTCGCTGGAGGATACGCTGACCGACAGTTATCCGGACTGGGCACAGGACGGACGCAAAAACATCACCCTTAAGGACATGCTGGCCATGTCCAGCGGTCTGCAATGGAATGAGGAATATGGCGACGTCTCGGACGTGACCAAGATGCTGTATCTTAATGATGACATGGCAGGTTTTGTCTCGGGCCGTCCGGCGGAAAGTGAGGTTGGGGCGGACTTCAACTACTCATCGGGGACGACCACAGCCTTGTCGCGCGTCTGGCAGAACAAGCTGACCGATGGCAGCCTAACCTATCCGCAAGAGGCTCTGTTCGAACCATTGGGCATGACATCCGTCGTGCTCGAGACCGACGCGGCGGACACATTTGTCGGGTCCAGCTATATGTATGCCACTGCGCGTGACTGGGCGCGTTTTGGGCAACTGCTATTGCGGAAAGGCGAATGGAACGACCAACAAATCCTGCCCGAGGGCTTTACGGACTGGATGTTTGAGCCGGTTGCCGCATCTGACGGGATGTATGCCAAAGGTCATCTGTGGCTGGACTCTCCGGGAGGGTTGCCGCCCTATGAGGACGCCGTCTGGCTTCAGGGGCATGACGGGCAGTTCATCGGTGTATTCCCATCCCAAGACATGGTCGTTGTGCGGTTGGGTTTGACGCCCTCCCGGCACGGATATTCCTCGTTACCGCTGGCCGAGGCGCTCATCTCTGCCTTGCAGAATTGATAAGAACGGCCCGCTAGTCGGGCCTTTGCTCTATTCCAGAATTTGCGTTGCAATACCGGTGCTTGCCAGCTCATCTTCTACAAGGGCCTAGATCTGATCCGGCGGCGTGTTCAGAGAATAAAGCATCAAAGCAGGATCGACGCCCAATTCGATCAGTTGCTGCATTGTTTCGCATTGCCCCTTTTGGATGCTTTCAACCGCAAAGACCACGGGGATCAGGCGTGGTTGGTCTTAGTAATGCTGATGAAGTCCGACAATGCCTTGCAATGACACGATACGCGCGACCCCATCGGCCAGAACATATGGACAGGCGGACGTGCAGACCGCGCCCGGCTGTACAGCCGATGACAACCCGGTCTCGCGAATCTGCGCGCCGATCAACAAAGCTTCGGACACGTGGCCGCCCGGGCTGAGCAGCGCGACCATGTCGGGTTGTTCTTGCATCTCGGACAAATGGGTGTCGAACCTTTCGGCATCGCCGGTTTCGATCTGACCGCTCACCAGAAGGACCCGCCTCAGATCACCGGATTGCTCCAGCTCAGCCAGATCTTCGAAGCTTTGACGCGCGCGTTCGACCTCTCGCCCCAGCGCCTGACCGCTGAGTGCAATGTCATGCGCTTGCTCAAGCGCCGCCTGGTAGTCGCGCACGGTGTTTTCCAGGTGCTGTTCGACCGCTGCGGCACCAGCCAGTGCAGCGGCGTTAAGCCAGCTGGACACAGCGATAATTGCAACGGAACCAACGATCGTCGAAAACGTCAGGCCAATGAACCGCTGGCTGTGCACATCGACGGAAGTAACCGCAGCATATAGCTCCAGAACACAAAGGTGTCGACGGACACCGCGATCGAGTATGCGACCGCTGCGAAGAAGGTTACCGCGCCATTGTCTTCCAACAGTGACGAAACACCAAGGTAAGTGTAGATTTCCTAAGCGATCGCCAAAACACCCAAAGCGGCGGGCGTGAACGTGTCCAACCAGGCCAGATGCGCCTCAAGCTCTTTGGCCGTCCGAAGCCCCCTAGCCTCCTCCGCGGTCAGGCGGTCCCTTTTCTCTGTCATGTCACCCCACGCTCCCAATCGTTAAACTTGGATAATCACTAGATAATAACGCATGCGACCATTTGATTTGGTCCCATGCGTAACTTCAAGTTGAGCGGGTTGGGGCGAAGTGTTGTGATCCTTCCAGGATTACCGCGACGGGTTCAAAACGCCGGCGAGCCCAGCATGACAGAACTGCAACAGGTTCCCGATTGCGCCCTCGGCGTCGCGTTTTTGGTCAGGGCCGGAAAGTGCCCCAATCCGCCACTCCGACGTGCACAACGCCAGCATTGACGACACTGAAAAGACCAACGCCCCGGCAACGTTCGCCCGGTCGGCCTTGGGATATTTTGTGCACAGCTTGTGAACGACCAGCGAAGCGACGGGATCAAAATGGGTTTTGGCCAGCGCATGCCAGCGCGCATCAGCGGAAACAATCGCCACAATGCGCGCATAGGCCAGCCACTGCGGGTCATTGCTGAATGCGCGGGTCAACAGCGGCCGCATGAAGGCTGACATCAGGTCCGCGGCGTCCCAATCGCCGCGATCCTCCAATCGGCTGATGGCTTCACGACGCTCTTGCGATAGCTCGCTGGCGCGGCGTGCCACGATGCGTTCAAAAAGCTCATCCTTTGGACCACCGTGAAAGTTCACGTTGGCCTTCTGAACCTGCGCCCGTTCGGCGATGTCGCGAATCGAGGCACCGTCGAATCCCTGCTCGGCAAAGACCAGTTCCGCAGCGTCAAGAATACGTTCTCGTGCCGCAATGGATCGCTGCGAGGGCGCCCTTTTTCTTTCTTTTACAGCGTGTTGTGCCATTTCAAAAACTAATTTGCCTTATTTCGAACGATCGTTCAAGATAAATAGTGTCGCAGGAGGAGAAACGAATGGAACAGGTGCAAGTCGGAGCGGGCCAGCCGGTCACGGTGAAGGCCCGCCCGGAAGAGTGTTTTGCTCTGATCGGAGCTGGGCCCATGGGTCTGGCAATGGCCAAGACACTTGTCGAGCAGGGAGTGCCATTTCAGGGATTTGAACTGGCTGATGATGTGGGTGGTCTGTGGAACATCGATGCCCCTCGGTCTACGATGTACGAGACCGCCCACCTCATATCGTCAAAGAAGATGACCGAATTCACCGACTTCCCTATGCAGGAAGAAACGGCGGAGTATCCATCGCATCGCGAGCTCAAGACGTATTTCCACGACTTCGCGAACGCATTTGACCTGTACCAGCACTATCACTTTGGTGCCGAGGTCCTGAGCACCACACCGCTGGACGCAGGCGGATGGGAGGTGAAGTGGCGCGACAAGGCAGGTACTGAGCACTGCCAGATCTTTGCGGGTGTTCTGATCGCCAACGGCACATTGTCTGAACCCAACCTACCCAAGTTTGAGGGAGAATTTACCGGCGAGCTGATCCACGCCTCGGACTACCGTTATCCGACGCAATTCACAGGCAAGCGGGTTCTGGTCATTGGGGCCGGAAACTCGGGCTGCGACATCGCGGTTGATGCCATTCACCACGGGCAGTCCTGCGATATCTCGATGCGCCGGGGGTACTATTTTGTACCCAAATACGTCTTCGGTGTTCCGGCTGACACGATGGGCGGGAAGATCAAATTGCCCATGTGGCTGAAACGTAAAGTGGACGGGGCAATTCTGAAATGGTTCGTGGGTGATCCGCAGAAATATGGCTTTCCCAAACCGGATTACGCCCTCTACGAGTCCCATCCCGTCGTCAATTCGCTGATCCTATTCCACGCCGGGCATGGCGATTTGAAGGTGCGCCCTGACGTTGAACGTTTCGACGGCAAGACCGTCCATTTCCGTGATGGCACCAGTGCTGAATACGACATGATTCTGGCCGCGACCGGTTATAAACTGCACTACCCGTTTATCGACAAGTCGCACTTGAACTGGCAGGGCGACGCCCCGCACCTGTACTTGAACTGCATGCACCCAACCCGCGATGACCTTTTCGTCCTGGGTATGATCGAAGCATCCGGTCTGGGGTGGCAGGGACGGCATGAACAGGCCGAGATGGTGGCGCGCTATATCGCAGGGCTAAGATCCGGAAACTCTGCCGCAAAGGCCATTCACGCGACCAAATCCGAAAAATTCGAACGCGCGACTGGCGGCATGAACTATATCGACCTGCCCCGGATGGCCTATTATGTCGACAAAGCGACCTACCGCGGTGAAGTGACCCGACAGATCGCGGCGTTAAAAGCGGCCCAGTCATGAACGGGATCGACGATGTCGCGCTGAACTTCGATGCAGGCAACCTAAAGCTGCTGAACGTCATCCTTGCCGTCGTGATGTTCTCAATCGCGCTGGATCTTAGGATGGATGACTTTCGCCGGATCCTGCGCGGACCGAAACCGTTGCTTGTTGGGCTGGCGTCCCAGTTTTTGGTTCTACCCGCACTCACGTTTCTGATGCTGCTGGTGGTCAATCCACTACCGTCGGTCGCGATGGGGCTGATCCTTGTAGCGGCCTGCCCGGGAGGGAACATCTCGAATTTCATGACGCACCGTGCTGGCGGAAACGTGGCGCTTTCGGTGTCGATGACAGCTTTCGCAACCGTCGGCGCGATCATCATCACGCCCGCTAATGTTGCGTTGTGGGGGAATCTTTACGCCCCAACACGAGAAATCCTGCAAAGGACAGAAATCGACCCGGTCGCAGTGGCCATTACGGTCGGCTTCATGCTGATCCTACCGCTGATCCTTGGCATGCTGGTCAATGCGCGCTTCACAGCCGTCGCCGATAAAATCCGCCGCCCGATGCAGTGGCTCTCGATGGCGATCTTCATCACATTCATCATGGTTGCGCTCGCCGCGAACTGGGCAATTTTCCAGCATTTTGCGACCATGATCATCGGGATTGTTATTCTGCATAACGCGCTGGCTTTTATGGGCGGGTATCTGACCGCGACGGCAGCTAATCTGTCGGAACGCGACCGCCGGTCTGTCACAATCGAAACTGGGATTCAGAACTCGGGCCTTGGCCTCATCCTGATTTTCGCCTTTTTCGGAGGGCTTGGCGGCATGGCGGTGGCCGCCGCTCTTTGGGGCATCTGGCACGCAATCTCGGGGTTGGCTCTGGCCGCCTTCTTCGCAAGACGAGAGGTGCCCGAATGCGCCACATCCTGATCACCGGAGCTGCGGGCTCGGTGGGCACTGCCCTGCTGCATCGGTTGGGCGATCGTGCCGACATCACGATCACCGCAACCGATATTCAAGAACCCGCCAACTTGCCGAAAAATGCACGGTTCGTACGAATGGATGTCACCGGCAACGCGCCTCTCAACGTCATTCTGGCCGAAGAACCGGACACCATCGTTCATCTGGCGTCCATCGTGACCCCCGGTCCCAACTCGACCAGAGACCATGAATATCAGGTTGATGTCGAAGGTACCCGAAATGTGCTGAATGCGGCGATTGCCGCCGGGGTCAAGCGTCTGGTGGTTACCTCTTCGGGGGCCGCTTATGGGTATCATGCCGATAACCCGGTTCCCTTGCGCGAAACGGATACGATACGAGGCAATAAGGAGTTTGCCTATTCCTGGCACAAGCGGCTGGTCGAAGAAATGCTGGCCGAAGCCAGACAAAGCGCGCCCGACCTCGAACAGGTTGTTCTGCGCGTGGGCACAGTATTGGGGCCCAAGGTCGAAAACCAGATAACGGCTCTGTTCCACAAGCCCAGTCTGCTGGGCTTGAAAGGCTCCGACAGCCCTTTCGTGTTCATTTGGGACGAAGACTTGGCCGATATACTGGTTCGTGCGGCCACGGACGGGCCTGCCGGCGTTTTCAACGTTGCGGGTGACGGCGCGCTGACCATCTCACAGATCGCGTCACAAATGGGCAAATCGGTGCGTTGGCTGTCCCCTGCGGTGGTCAAGATCGCCCTGTCCATTGCCCGCCCGCTGGGTCTGTCGCGCTATGGGCCAGAACAAGTGCGTTTCCTTCTATACCGTCCCGTGTTGAACAATGCCGCGCTGAAAGGCGAATTCGGCTATCACCCCAAATTCACAAGTGCCGAGGCGTTTGATCGCTGGTGGGAGGCTGCCCAATGAAACCAACCGCTGTCATCACCGGAGGCGCTGGCGGTTTGGGCCGTGCGCTGTCCGCCGCGCTGAGGGCCGACGGCTGGCACACGGCGTTGATCGATTTACCGGGGCCAGAGCTTGACGCGCTTGCCAATCAGGATGACGTCAGCATCTATGCCTGTGATCTGACCGACGCTGATCAATGCAAAGACACCTGCACCCGGATCATTGCGGCAAGGGACTCCATAGATCTGGTGATCTACAATGCAGGCGTCTCGCAGATTTCCGCGTTTTCGGACAGCGATATGCGCTCGCACCGAAACTTGTTCGAAATCAACTATTTCGCTGCGGTTTCTTGCGCTCAGGATTTTCTGGACGCGGTCAGGAAGGCCAAGGGTACGCACCTCGCGATCTCTTCCGTTGCAGGTTTTGCACCCCTCATTCATCGAACCGCCTATGCAGCCAGCAAACACGCGATGGAGGGGTTCTTTAAGTCCCTTCGCGCCGAGGAATCCGCCCACGGGGTTCGTGTTTCCATCGCCGCGCCATCCTTTGTGGCGACCAATATCGGGCGACCGGAGGCCGCAGACGCTGGGTTCGTTCGTCCCGGCTCTGCCTCGGATGGTATCGACTACATGGAGCCGGAAGCGGCGGCGCAAGTAATCTTGCAAGGTTACCGGCGACGTAAAGACTACATCCCTGTCGGGCGGATCGCACAGATCGCCAATCTGCTGAACCGTCTGGCACCAAAGCTCTATTTCCGTCAGATGATGCGGACGGTAGGTAAGCGACGAACGCCCTGACCTGTCAACTGACCGAAGCCTCTAACACGGATTTTAGCTTTTGTGCATCAATCGGCTTTTGCAGCAAAAGGTAGCCTGCCGTTTTGCAAGAGGTCGCCAATTCGGTCGAACGATCAGCGGAAATGATGCAACCGGGCAGTTGCCCGAATTCGCGTGTCAGTTCGGCAATGGCTTCGGTACCGGCCTTTCCGCCGTCCAGTTGAAAATCGGCGACAATGACATCCGGTAAAATCCCGATCTCGTGCAGCAGGTTTGCCGCCTCATCTTTGCTGGCCGCTTCCAATACCTGAACGCCCCAGTTTTCCATCGTCATGCACAGCGCCCCGCGCAGGTTGTCATCGTTTTCAATCAGCAAGGCAACCGTCCTGTGCAGCACGTCCGAGCGCGATTGTATCGACGGCTCACCACTATTCAGCGCATCGCGTGCCTGGCCTGCTGATGGAACCGTGATTGAAAAAACGGTTCCGCGCCCCAGTTCGGACTGCAAATTTATCGGATGTTTCAGCAAACCACAGGCGCGTTCCACAATGGCAAGGCCCAAACCCATCCCTTCGGCCGCACTGGCGTCTGAATGAATACGTTTAAATTCTTGAAAAACAACGTCTCTTTGGTCAGGTGCGATCCCAATGCCGGTATCCCAGACCTGAATCGATATGGTTTTCCCCAGTCGTCTTACACCGACCAGAACCCTGCCCGTTTCCGTGTACCGGATCGCGTTCGACAAAAGGTTTTGCAGAATACGCCGCAAGTAACTGGCATCGCTTCTGACAACCGCATCGGTACCCACAAATCCCAATCCAAGCCCTTTTGCTTGCGCCATAGGCCGAAAGGCGTCCTCCATCTGGGAAAAAAGCTCTCCGACCGGGACGGAAGACAAGTGAACCGATGCCCGCCCGGAATCCAGTTTCGAGATATCCAGCAGCGCCTCAAGAATGTGTTCGACACTGTTAAGAGCGCTCTCTGCTTTCACCGCGACTGCGCGTGCGTCAGCCTTGTCCAATCCGCTGCCCAGTGTCGAGATGTAGAGTTTTGCAGCCGACAGAGGTTGCAGCAGATCATGGCTGGCCGCCGCAACAAAGCGCGATTTTGATGCGTTCGCGCGTTCTGCCTCGTTCAGCGCGTCCGCAAGCTCCATTGTTCGCGATGCAACACGCTGTTCCAACAGTTCCTTTGCTTCGACAAGAGCTTGCGCGGATTTTCTGTCTTCCGTCACATCAGTGAAAGAAATCACAAATCCCTGATCCGGCATTTCCTGCGCAAAGACTGACAAAATCTTGGCACGACCGCTGTGCATCTGGAATTGTAGCGGCGGACGTTCGGTCGAGCGGTTGACCCAGGCCAGAAGGTCAGCGTCGCTCACGCCGCTCTCAAAACTGATTGTCGCGCTTAACCGGTGAAACAACGTCTGGAACGGTGCCCCCTTCTGAAATTGCGCATTGGGAATGGCCAGAAGTTCGCTGGCGCGGTTGTTCCACCCGACCAGACGCAGCTTGCTGTCAAAGATACAGACCCCCTGATCGATATGTTCCAGTGTCGCGCGGATCAGGCGCGCTTTGTCATCAAGGATACGGTCCCGTTCCTGCCGCTCGAACCGCATGATGTCGGTCACATCCGTCTGCAGGATCACCGTGCCGCCATCCGGCGTCCGGTGTTCGGATACCTGCATCCAGCGGTTGCCGCTAAGGCGGATGTTAAAGACAACGTGATCTTCAGCATGGCGCGCCATGCGCCGCTGTACCCACTCCTTTGGGGAAACGACCCCGGGCAAGGACAGGAACCTGGACTGGCTGACCAACCCGACATAATCGGTGAACCGCAACCCCGGTGTCAGCTTGGTCTGAATGTCGGGCATATGCAGGCCAAAGCGGCTATTGCACAGGACCATTTCTTCATCCCGATTGAACAGCGCAAACCCTTCCTGTACCGCCTCGATCGCATTGGCGAGGTTTGCGCGGGCGGCTTCGGTTTCCTGATTGGCCTGCGCCAAGCGCGCGTTCGAGTCGTTGAGCAAGTCCAACGCCCGCTCAAGGTCATCTGTTCGGGCCCGCACTTCCTGTTCAAGCATGGCAGCCCGCTGAAACTGTGCGTAAGCCGCGCCCGAGGCGTCAGTGGATTCCTCGACCCGCCGCATCAGGGCCGCGACGATCTTCAGCAGCTTTTCATTCTGCCGATCAAGCGGATCATTGGGGTCGGTCAGGGATTCAATCATCGCCTACCCGTCTTCCGGAGGGTAAATCGCGACGCCGGTCAGCGTCTGATTCACATGGATCGAATTGAATTGCTCGCCATAGGTCGAAAACCCGACGACATGGTTCTCGGCCAGCAGGCGCGAAATTTCGCCCGTCTTTTGCTTTTCCTGTGCCTCCAGCCGGCGCAGGATGCAATCGCAGCCCAGGATCGTGTCCGGACGGGTGGTCTGTGTCAGCGCAGCGATTTCTTCCTCGAGATGCGAAACCATGTCGCGAGGTTCGGCCAGCGTCAGCACCAGCCCCTCATCAATCGCGGAAAAGAACACAAGATCACCATTGCCCGCGACGCGCTGAATGGCCCGCACATGATGCTGGCCGCCGATCTGCACAACCAGCGGGTGGGCCGCGAAGGTAAAGGTCGTCAGCTGTTCAGGGTCTTTTCCAAGTAGACGGGCATATTCGCGCGCGGCTGGCTCGGCGTTGATTTCCTGCACGATACGGTTTGCCGGATCGGCCTTGGTGACAACCATACGCCGCGCCGTTGGCACCAGGTGATCCGTCTTGAACACTTTGATCGGGCAGCGCGTGCGAACCTGCGTCAGGATCGCCGCGTTCTGCATGGCCTGACCGTCCATCAACACATAGGTCGCGCCGAAATGGGTTCCGTCCCCTGCGGACCCGCCGAACAAGGGCACCGGCCCCAGTCCAAAGGCGAGTTCCGACGTCAGCGCATCCTCTTTCGTCGACAACCCGTCGATCATCAAAAAGGAAAACTCGTGTTTCCAATCCGGTGCGGACGCCGCCATTTCGTTACGGTTGCGGATCATCTGGTCGATGATGTCCTGCGCCGAGAAATTCCCAAGGTCGGGCACCAGCAGAGTGCGCACCTCGAAATGCGAATACGGTAATCCGATGGCGACAATCTGATCTTCGCCATAGCCGCAATCTGCAAGCTCGCCCGCTGTGGTGCATCCGATTACCGGCGCTGGCGCAAAAGCATCGACTGCCTCGGAAATAACCGCCGCCGCATCCGCGCCGGAGCTCACGAACAGAATAACCAAGGACAAAAGATCATCGCCCAAGGATCCGGCGAGTTTTTCAATCGCCTGATCCGTTTCGCGATGTACAAAGCCCGTTTTGACGATACCTGGCGCACGGGCAGCAGCTGTCGCCCACCCGACTGCTTGGTTCATCCTGCCCTCCTCCCTGAAGCGCAACGTTTTCATATGATATGGCGCGAGGGCTTATTCTTGCAAGACGCTGGCAAGAGAAGCCTTCTTGGCAAGCAGAACGGCCTGCGTACGACTTTGCACCCCGAGTTTACGCATGATTGCAGTTACATGCGCCTTGACCGTGGTCTCGGCAATGGACAGATCAAACGCAATCTGCTTGTTCAGTTTGCCTTCACAAATAAGCTGCAGAATGCGCGATTGCTGATTGGTCAATGTGGCAAGCCGATTGGCGGCGTCGCTGTGTTCGGTATCTGCATCGTCGTCAATCAGTGCAAAACCGTCTGGCACGAAGACGTCCCCGGAATGAACTGTCTCGAAAGCTGTACGAAACACGTCTCGCTGGCTGTGCTTGGGGACATAGCCTGAGGCACCCGCACGGATCACCTGACTGATCACGCGGTTCTCTGAAATCGACGACACCACGATGACCGGTGCATCGGTGGCCGCTTTGACGCGCACCAAACCTTCAAGCCCGTCCACATCCGGCAGGTTGAGGTCCAGTATAACCGCATCTGGTCGCAACCCACCGGCAATCAGAGCAATCGCGTTTTCCAATCGATCTGCGGTGTGGATTTCACCGATACGAGTGACACTTTGCAGCGTCATCGACAAAGCATCACAAAACAATGGATGGTCATCGACGATCAGGACCTTGTCAAAATCAATCTGTCCGGCGGTTTTTGCAAACATGAAACTTGGCCTTCGCAATCTGTTTGTCCCAATCCTAGCAACCGTCGGGTGCCGCGCCTACTGGCGAAACGTCGTATAGCCGGAACCAAAGTTTGGCTATGCCTCGGGGCTTTGGGGCAAAATCGATTGACGTAAGATCGCTGTCACTTTGGCTCCGATCTGGGGGGCTTCACTTTCTCTGGGGCCAGCGATGTTCAATATCGTATTAGGGCTCGCCATGACCCATTGCTTTACTTGGCGCGCACACGCCTCAAGCCCCTGCCCTAGATCAACGACCAGATAAGGCTTTCCGATCTCTTGCGCAAAATCGATGGTCAACTGCGTTCCCGGACTGGTCGATCCATCCACAAACACCAGCAATGCGTCACAGGCCAAAACGTTCAGCTTTGTGCGTTCGGCGACATCCGCGGACTGTGTTTCATTCAAACCAGAGAAGCGATCCGGAATGCGGCCCGCCTCATTCAAGCAGCCTTTCGGAACCCAGCCGCCATAAGGAATGTCGTTTTCCAAAGCGAACTGGAAAGCCGCCATATCAACGCCTGTTTGTCCGCCGGTTATGATCTTCACAAGACGCTCCTTACCCTAAACCGGCGCCTTGCTAGCCCAACAGACCGATTTCATGCCCGTCAATGATAATCGCCAGATCCCAGTATTTTCTGATTTCTTCCTCAGCGGCCTGGGCCGCAGCGGCCTCTTCGGGCACGCGCTCGACCCGAAAGCCGAACCGTTCAAGACCGCAATAATCAACGCGGCTGAGAATGACGGGAAAAACCTCCCGCTCCATCGCGGCGGCGGCCAACAGCCTGGCGATTCGATACGGTATCTCTGGCGGTTCATGCACCCGCACGCCGATATGCACCGGACCACCGGGTTCGCGGTCCCACAGCATAAGCGACGGTGCCAGCCGCATGTTCGGAAAGACAACCTTGCCAAGCGGCTTGGCGCCGTGATCCTCATTGATCAGATCGTCCAGCGGCACGGGCCGATTTGGCGACGCTCGGCTGAGGATTTCGAACCATAGATCACTGGTCATATCCGGCCCCCAATTCGGTCAACAATTCGGCGGCCTTGACTGCCCCCGTTTTGGGCAGCTCAAAATCATTTAAAGCGGATCGGTATAATTCGGCTCCGTCATGATCCAACCAATCTGCGACCGTGCGTTCAAGCTTCATGAATTCGCGCTCGGTGATGGCGGCGCACAAGTCACGGTCGGCCATGGCTGTGGCGCGCCGTTCCTGATCGTCCAGATAGGGTGCTGACTGCGGAATAAATATCGCCGGGATGCGATGGTACAGCATCTCAAGGACCGAGTTGTAACCGGCTGCAGATATAACCACATCCGCGGCAAGACAAAGCTTGGTCGCCTCTAACGTCTGAACCACGTGGGTGTTTTTCCAACCAAATGTGGCAGGCTGAACCGTGCTTCCGGGCCACGTTACAACAAGGTGCAGGCAATCTTTGCGCGCCTCAAGCATGCCCGAGATCGCCTGCAATTGTGCAGACCTGTCCGAGGCAACCCCACCCCCTAACATGCTGACAACCAGTTGCTTGAAGTCGCGCCCGAAACGTTCCGCCAGCCGGGCCCTGAGCTGTTCTTTTTCCGCGGCGGATTGTTCCACCTGACGCACGATTGGCCCGACATAATGGACATGGTCACCATAGCTGTAGGCGTCGTTCAACTCGTCAAATGCCTCGGAAGGCACGATGACACGGTCAAACACGCTTTCGCGGCGCAGCATGGTCTGCCTGGACCGGCCTTCGGGCCACAACCCGCGCCGGATCCAAGCCGCCGACAACTTGCGTTCACGGATAACACGATAGACGGAGTCAAACACGTAGCCGCCGTCAAAAACCAGCGTGTCGTTTTCCTGAAGCACCCCACCAAGACGCCGATAAGTCAGCACGTCATTGCCATCTGAATTGGTCTTTGTATCGGTGCGCTGAACCAGAGGGATACAGCCGATACCCTCACGGCGAACAAGCGGGACACAGCTGGGAAAGGCCGCGAACATTTTTGTCATGGTGTCCGGCATTTCACGGGCAATGATACTGCACCGCTGCGCGTGGCCCAGCCCCACCCCGTTTGTCGGGAAAAACAGGGTTTTAGGCTTGTCCTGTTCCGTCTGACGCCGTTTCGGTTTCAGACCTGCAGCCGTTTCCAGACGAGAAATATCAACTGTGTGCAACCATTGCGATTTCGAGGCCTGTTCGACAATTTGCGGCACGTTCCCGATCACATTGCCGATCAGATACCCATCCAATGCGAAAGGAGTCTTGGGGCCCAGCAATGCAGGTGCGCCCGAGGACATCAGAACCTCATCGTCGGTACAGTCAATGGCAACGCCGCCCGTTGCAATCAGCTCAACCGCAAAAGCGGCCATGCGAACTCCGGCAATTCCATTACCGAACATCGCCAGAATATCCGTCGAAATTGCCAAAGTCAGCGGCGACAGTCCGGTATACAAGTAGGTCGGCAAATCGTGAAACGGCGACGCCTTGATCGCCTCGTTCTGTGCGCCGCTAACAATGAGTTTCAGGTTATAGCCACTCTGGCTGCTCATCCGGGAAAAACAAGACAGCGTCTCGGGGTTGTCCAACTCCATCGAACCCAGAACAACGGTCACGTTCGGCACCACCCGTTTGGACCGCCGCGATACTGGCCGAACATCCGCCACCAAAGGGCTGGAGGTAGATGGCAACACCGGTCGCGGTTGAAAATCTGTCAGGTCGATCACCTTGGCTTCGCGCCCAAGCGCATAGGCCAGCCGGGCCTTGGCCGCGATATAGCTTTGCTGAGTCATAAAGCGGCCCGTCGCAACAACCGGGACACTCGGGTCGAGCTGTTTGTTGCGCAACGACGCAAGAAGAAAATCATCGATCTCTTCTGCACCCAGTACGAATACACTCTGCGCCTTGTTCTCACCCGGGTCGACAAGGAACTTGGCTGCCTCGTAGATCCTGCCACGCCCTGCATCCTCGGGCAGATAATCGGCATCAATGCAAACATTGAAGCCACGTGCGGCAAGCTGCTCAGCAAAGATCAACTGCGTGTCAAACGACCGCAATGAGCGTGTGCCCACTTCGACATAGATCATTTGTTCACCCCGCTATCGGCGGACAAAACCCCCGACAGCATCGCCTTGAATTTCCCTGCAGAGTAGTTCTGCAGCGCCGATTGCGATCTGGCCACCTGATCATGATACTTCTGCGGTTGGGCGATCAGGTCGGCAATGATTGCGTCCACCTGTGATGGCTGGCAAGCCAAGACAGCATTTCCGAACGTAGCGCCAGTATCAGTGTTGGTTAGAACCACCTTACCCGCGGCAACCGCTTCGGCCACAACGCGACCAAAACTTTCCTGCCAGGTCGGCGCGGTGAAATATACAAAAAAGTCAATCATTCCAAAGAACTCTTGCACAGTTATGGCATCAAAGGGAAGCAAGGTCCAATGCGCGCGAAGAACACGGGCATTCAACAAAGCATCCGCCCCTAGAATTACATTGCACTGCGAATGGCTTGGAAAACAGCTGTCCAAATCAGCAACAACCGGGAACTTCTCGAATCCGGGTCGTGAATGACGCCCACGGCGGTCCTGTGGTGTTTCACATGGGGCGCTCATCTCAGTCTCGCAAATGTTGAACCAGTCAGAGCTCAAAACCTCCCACTGTCGCGCCACACGAGAGGTTGCCAACCAGTCGACTACGCCGCTTCGATTAAACGGTGATATCGGCGCGAGTGTTTTCCTCAGCGAAATTGTCGAGGCTTCGATCTGACTTAGACAGCTTGAAACATCAAACCCTTCCGCCCCGCCCGGACGCAGAAAATTCTCATGCGTGATCACGTACAGCTCGCGCGCAATGATCCTTGTGCCAAGCGTGTCCTGAAATTTCAAAAAAGACGGGTTGTGCAAAAACACGAAATCCGCGCTGATCCGGGGTGCATCCCAAATGATCGGAATGTTCAGCTCGTCCAGCACCTGCCGCAAAACCGGTGAAACGTGTTGGTTGGTGCCAAACGTCCTGGACGTGATCGCGTGCACGACCACCTGCCCGCATTCGGCGGCCACCGGCAATTCGGCCGCCACAGCCGCAGAAGTCCCGCCAGAGAACCGCGGCTCGATGACATAGGCGATCGTTGGTGTGTTCGATCGCCCGACGGCAAGCATTTCTGACATCCGACTCAGTGTTGCCGCGAGGCATCGAATGCCTCGTTAGCCGCACGGTTCTCGCTGCTGGCCGGTTCACTGGTGGCATAGCTGAAATCCAGATTGCCAACAGATGCGACCTCGTGAAAGCTCCGCAGCTCCAGCGACAGTTCATCTTCGCCGGTCAATAGCTCCGGGTTTTTGTCGAGGTAGGAATACAGTGCCTGAATGTCATTGGTGGACAGCATTTGGTCGATGGCCAGCAGATGCTCAAGCGTAATTTCGGCACGCGCGTTTTGGGTCGTCGATAAGAATAGCAGAGCAGTTACGATGCCGATAAGTCGTCTATCCGTCATTTTGGATACCTCGTCGGAAACAATTAACAGTACAAAATCTTGAATCAGCCTTTTCAGTATAGCTTAAAAATACAGTCATTGGGTCGTCGCTTTCTTAAGTTTGCTCAGGACCTGACTTTTCAGTTGATTGACGCGGTTAGGGGCTTGGGTTCTGGCCGTGCTGCGTGTGTTGGTTCGCTTGACACTGGCGACGCCAGAGCCTTTTCCTGCCAACCATAACTCTACGATTCCACTAGGAGTTTTGTTGTTGGACCCTGTGAAATCCCGCAGCAATGCACCGGAGTCTCTGGCAAGGGTGGCGGCTCTTTCCTCGTCCTGCTTGTGATAGAAGCGAACGTTTGACTGGGTAATCTTAAACCCCACGCGGGCTTGCCCGTTAAGCTCATGTCCGGTCGAAGTCAGGTTGGACACAACAGAATCCACAACGCTCTGCGGAACATTGGTCGGCGCATAGATCCGGAAGGTCACGGACATGTTTGCCGGGGCAGGCTCTGGTTCCGGGGGTGTGATTGCATCATTCAGCAGAGCCGGTGCCCGAGGCAAGACCGGTGATTCCAGCGGGCTTGGTGTCACCGAAAGGACCGGTGCCCGTAAAGCCAATGATGTCTCGTAAGCGGCCGGTGTGATCAATGGGGCCGGCGCGTCGATTGGCTTTGGCGCGATTGGCAATGCCGCAAATTCGACAGGCTCGGGCTGGGGTTCATATGGCAACGGTTGCGCAATCTCGGCAGCAAGACTTGTGCCCACTGGCCGCACGGCAATGTCCGAACCATTTACTTCGCTTGTCTGAAGACCCTGTTCCGGCTGAGAACCAACCTCAGGCTCGGTCAAGAGGACATCCAAAGATACTTGCGTCGCGGTATAGTCCAGTTCAACGGGCTGGATCGGAACTACAGGCGGACGCATTGTTTTTGGGGTTGCAGCTACGTTTACGCCTTTCAAAAACTCTTCGGGTTTTACCACAGTCACAGTTGTTTCAAGCAAAGCGACAGAAGTGCTGAAAATTTCCGGCGTGGATTGAAGCCGGACAAAACCAAGATTCAACTCTTCCCGAGGTCGATAGCTTAGCAGGGTTATCGGCAGTGGTGGCTGGACAAGGGTCGGCACGAAAGACCGAACACTAGGTGCCAAGAGCGACAATTCTGGTTTGATACCGCCCGGTTGCTCGGACAAATCTGATAAGGGTAGCGACAACGAGGCCAAATCCTGTGACGCGGTTGTGTCACCGTCAGGCAAAATCGATTCAGATGGTATATCGAACACGGTTTCAGAAGCTACCGTCGGGTCCGCCGCATCACCTGTAATGTCGGACGGCGGCACCGATCGCTCGGCGAGTTCCGCGTCTTGTTGCATGATCGCGCCTGTTGTCGCGGTCACTTGGCTCACCAAACCTGCATTTTCGGTTGGACCGGGGGCGTTCAACCCAGACAAAATCAAAAAAACCGACGACGACGCAACAACACCGATGCCGCATCCTGCTGCGACCAGTCCCAACCGCATCTTGAGACGCTTACGATTCTGATCGTCAGTTCTTTCCTGAAGGGTTCTGCGCAAACGATCCGCGAACCCTTCCTCGGGAAGCTTTTGACCTGATTTCGGGTCGGCTAGATCCTCTGGCGTGTTGTCGGGATGGATGCCCGGCGCGGGCCCGCCATCGGGCGGCACAGTGCTTGCTTCTCCTGGAGCATCGCGTGTCACGTTTTCAGTCGCGCGACTGTCATCATTGAAGGGTTGACTGTCAAATCGCCCTGCCGTCGCTTTTTGGACCGACTCACCAGATTGGTGAGAGCTGGTAGCTTGGGCAGACTGACCAAAGGCTCCCGACAGCCCCGCCGCTGCGTTTAGCGCTTTCGCTGGTTGCGCACCATCGGTTGAGTTCGTGGCTTTGTGTTGGTCTGGATCAGATGACTGTGAAGCAGCGGCTTTTGCCTTGCGAGCGGCGATGTTTATTTCTCGCTGTTTCCGAGCGTTTTCAAGCATCTCCTGCCAGTCAGGAGATTGCACAAAGTCATAAACACCCGACACTTTGTTAGCGTCATTTTTGGCAACTTCAGGGCGAGCTTTTGGATCGCTGGCCTTTGTCATCAATACCCCCGAACTGGCCGCCAGAACACGCTCTTTGCTGTCGCAACTCGGGCAAACCAAATACACTCGTGAACATCAAAAAATTCAAAAAAATGTACGAAGCAGTATAAAAAATTGACCGCTGGAACACAAGTAATCCGGTGTTCGTCGTGCAACTATTGCCGGTCTCGCAAGGGCAGAATGTGCCGTCGTTCGCCCCTTCTGTGCCCTGGCACCATTTGCGTCGGTGACGCGAATTCAGTAAAATTGGGTCCGTCAAATCATTGGTGATCAAGCTGATCAGGGCTGTTTCCGCAGATCAAAAATCTTGCCGTCGAACGGTTACAGGGACAAAGGCGCGCGGCGCCACGCTGGGACGGTCAGCACACCGTTTCAGTCAGCCATTCGGAATCTGGTTAAACCCGCTTTACTGTCTCAGACCTCTAAATCCAGGACCAGAATTCCGTCGATGCCGCCCACGGCGTTTTCGACCAACTGCGCGCCCAGCGCTTTGTGCCTCTCGTTGCTTTGATAGCTTGCCAATGCGGCCCAATCATCGAAATCAATCACAAACCCATGCTTGTAACCGCGTTCGATCTGTTCAGGGCTTTCGCTGCGACCACCGGTAAACCCGCCTGCACCCGGCAGGGCGTCGGTTAGGTCCGACAGGCCCCTGTAAATCTTCCAGATGGTTTCGTCGGTCACGTCGGACCGGAATTTTGTCAGAACGATATGGCGGATCATAGTTAGTTGCCTTGATCATGATTGTAGGAGCGCAAGCGTCCGAAGAATTCGAGCGTCACCATAACTAAGGCGTTTGCAACCAGAATGTACCTAAGACTTCGAGCCTGCCCTAGATGGCCAAATACTCCTCGCGGAGGCCGGTGTCTTGAAGCACCTCGTTCGCCGTCCCATCAAATACGATGGTGCCGGTGTCCAGAATGATCGCGCGATCGGCTAACTCCAATGCTCGGACGGCGTTCTGTTCGACGATGATCGTGGTCATGCCCTGTTGCTTGACATGAGCCAGTGTTTTTTCAATCTCGTCGACAATGACCGGGGCCAGACCTTCGTAAGGCTCATCCAGAAGCAGGACCTTGATATCCCGTGCAAGGGCTCTGGCGATTGACAGCATTTGTTGTTCGCCACCCGATAACGTAATCCCCTCTTGTTTCCTGCGTTCGCCCAAACGCGGGAACAGTTCATACAACCGCTCCAGGGACCATCCAACTGGCGGCGCAATCTGGGCAAGCTGCAGGTTTTCCTCAACGGTCAGCCCTGGGATAATTCGTCTGTCTTCCGGTACAAGGCCAAGACCAACAGACGCCGCTTCGTAGCTTGTCATATTGTGTAGTGGCTGATGATCCAGCCAGATTTCACCGTGCCTTACTTCCGGATCGCCTACCCGCGCAATCGACCGGAGTGTCGAGGTTTTGCCAGCGCCGTTCCGTCCAAGCAGGGCCAGAATCTCGCCTTCGTGCACATTAAAGCTGACGCCCTGCACGATATAGCTTTCCCCGTAGTATGAATGCATGTCCCATACAGACAGGAACGCAGGCGCGGTGCTTGCCCTATTGGCGTTTTTCGAAAAGTCGGGTTTCTCGTTCATAGCTTTTCCTTACGCCGCCTCGCCCAGATAGGCTTCACGAACCTTGGGATGTCCACGGATTTTTTCTGGAGTATCTTCGACCAGCGGCGTCCCTTGCGCCAGCACTGTGATGCGTTCCGCAAGGCTGAAGACCACATGCATGTCATGCTCGATAATGGCGATGGTTATGTCGCGCTCATCCTTGATCTGTTTTAGCAAATCAATGGTGTTGTTGGTGTCCGCCCGCGCCATGCCCGCCGTAGGTTCGTCCAGCAACAACAGCCGCGGATTTTGACTGAGGCACATGCCAATCTCAAGTCGCCGCTTGTCGCCCCGGGACAGCGACGCCGCGTGCATTTCGCGTTTGTCGGCCATGTTCATTTCTTCCAGCATGACTTCGGCCTGTTCGACGACCTCACGTTCGCGAGCGATGGTCTCATAGGCATGCATCCGGAATGCCCCATCCCGCATCGCGAAGATCGGGATCAGCATGTTCTCCATCACGGTCAGCTCGCCAAAGATCTCAGGCGTTTGGAACACGCGGCTAATGCCCATCTGGTTGATCTGGAACGGCTCGAGTCCCAGAACCGAGTTGTTGTTGAACAACACCGACCCGGTGTCTGGCATCAGCTTACCCACCAGACAGTTCAGCAGCGTCGATTTTCCCGCGCCATTGGGGCCGATGATCGCATGAACCGAGTTCTCTTCGATATTGAGGTTCACATCTGTCAGCGCCTTAAGGCCACCGAAGCGTTTGCTGACGTCTTTGACTCTTAGAATTGCCATTTCTCGCCCCTTATTCCGCCGGTTCTGTTTTGCCCGACGGCGCATCGTCGGTGTCTTTTTTCTTGCGCTTGAAGCGCTTGAGCAAACGTTGTCCACCCTCAACAAGACCACCCGGCAGATAGATGACAACCAGCATGAACAGGATGCCCAGCGTCAGGTGCCAGCCTTTGCCGATGAACGGGTGGATCACGAACACCACGGCGTCCTCCAACCCGTCAGGCAGGAATGCGAACCAGCTATGCAGGACGTTGTCGTTGATCTTCGAGAAGATGTTCTCGAAATACTTGATGAAACCTGCGCCCAGAACCGGCCCGATCAACGTGCCCGTACCACCGAGGATCGTCATCAGAACCACCTCGCCCGAAGCGGTCCATTGCATCCGCTCGGCACCTGCCAGCGGGTCCATTGCGGCCATCAGACCACCGGCCAGACCGGCGTACATGCCAGAAATCACAAAGGCCGCGAGCGTATATGGCTTGGAGTTCAGACCCGTATAGTTCATCCGCTGCTGGTTCGATTTTACTGCCCGCAGCATCATGCCAAAGGGCGACCGGAAAATACGGATAGACAGGTAAAACACGACCATCATTATGATTGCGCACAAGTAGTAACCCGCGTTGAAGTCAAAGCTCCACGCGCCCACATCCATCGTGTACGTCGCGCGCATTGGCAATCCAAACAGATGCGGTAAATCCGGCGCGTTAGCGCCCTGCAGGATCTGCGGATCGTCCGCATAAACCTGCAGGCCGGTTTCCCCGTTCGTCAGGTTAAACTTGGGGTTTGACAGAACCGAGTAGGCCAGCGCAAAGCTCATTTGTGCAAAGGCCAGCGTCAGGATCGAGAAATAGATCCCCGACCGCCGCAGGCTGATGAACCCGATAAGTAGCGAGAACAGGCCCGCGACGACGACACTCAGCGCGATGGCTGGAATGACGTTGTAGCTGAGCAGTTTGAACATCCAAACTGCCGAGTATGATCCTACGCCCAGAAAGGCCGCGTGACCGAAGGACAAGTACCCGGTCAGGCCAAACAGAATGTTGAACCCGATGGCAAAGATCCCGAAAATCACGAACCTCTGCATCAAATCCGGGTAACCCGCGTTGAACTGCGCCATGGCGCTGCCCTCTGGAAACGGGTTCAGGATGAAAGGCGCCAGCAAGGTCAGGAGTGCGACGACGATCAGCAGGCTGGTGTCTTTTTTATTCAGTCCCAACATTGATTATTCCTCCATCACGCCCTTGCGCCCCATCAGCCCGCGCGGACGCGTCAGCAGCACGATGATGGCGACAAGGTAGATGATGATCTGATTGATGCCTGGGATCGTTGTGGTGGCCCAGGTGGTCGAGGCAAAGCTTTCCAGAATGCCCAGCAAAAAGCCTGCCAGAACGGCGCCTGGCAATGACCCCATTCCGCCAACAACAACCACGACGAAGCTAAGGACCAGAAAGTCCATTCCCATGTGGTAGTTCGGCGGGTTGAGCGGCCCGTACATCACACCGGCCAGTCCGGCGACACCGGCAGCAATGCCAAACATAATGGTAAACCGGCGGTCAATATTGATGCCCAGCAGGCCCACCGTTTCCCGGTCAGCCATCCCAGCACGGACAACCATCCCGAAGGTGGTGAACTGCAGGAAGGAAAACACTGCGCCAATAATGCCTACGGCAAAGCCAAAATAAACCAATCGCCAGATCGGGTAGATGATTGCATTGGGATCAAAACCAACCATGGTGCCCAGATCGACAGATCCGCTCAGCACATCGGGCGGCGGGGTCTGGATCGGGTTGGCGCCAAAGAAATACTTGACGATTTCCTGCAGAACGATCGCAAGACCAAAGGTCACCAGGATCTGGTCTGCATGCGGGCGCTTATAGAAGTGTTTGATCAGCCCGCGTTCCATCACATAGCCAACCAGCAGCATGATCGGGATCGCAAACAGGATGGCCAACGGGACGGACCAGTCGATGATCGTTGCGCCGACTTCGGGGCCGAACCAGGCCTCGATATAAGGGGTTTCGACCTTCAGCGGATTACCCAAAAAGTCTTTTTGGGTTTCATCGAGGGTCACGAAACTCAGGTTCAGCAGCTTTTGCAAAGTAACGGCGCAGAACGCGCCAATCATGAACAAAGCCCCGTGGGCAAAATTCACGACGCCGAGCGTCCCGAAGATCAGGGTAAGACCCAGCGCGATCAGCGCATAAGCCGAGCCCTTGTCCAGACCGTTAAGTATTTGCAGTAGGATGGCGTCCATTGGGCCCACCTCAGGGTTGGTCAGTGTGGATTGAGTGGTTGGGACCAGGCCCACAGGCCTGGCCGTAAGTCGTCTGACCGCCGAGAACGACGGTCAGACATTCGCCAAAAGGCTTACGCGCCCGGATTGCACTTGCCCAGTTCGCCACCGGCGAACATCGGGTGCTCGGGATCGTACTCGACCTGCGCACGCGGCGTGATCTCGACGATTTCAAGCGTGTCATACGCGTTGGTCGGGTTCTCGTTGCCACGTACAACCAGCACGTCCTTGAAGCACTGGTGATCGGCACCGCGATACCAGGTGGGACCATTGCCCAGCCCGTCGAACTCAAAGTCTTCCAGAGCTTCGGCAACACCACAGGGATTGAAGGTGCCCGCACGCTCACATGCATCCGCATAAAGCAGCACTTGTGCATAACAGGTCTGAGCAGAGTTGGACGGCGGCTTGCCGTATTTCTCACCAAAGGACTTCACGAAGGCCTTGGTGCCCTCATCCTGCAGCTGCCAGTTCCAGTTCATCGAACCCAGCACGCCCTTGATGTTCTCGCCCGCACCAGCGGCCATCAGCTCGGAATACAGTGGCACGACGATCTTGAAGTCCTTGCCGTTTGCAACCTTGTCGAGCAGACCGAACTGGATCGCGTTGGTCAGCGAGTTCACCATGTTGCCGCCATAGTGGTTCAGAACCAGCACGTCCGCGCCAGAGTTCAGAACCGGTGCGATGTAGGACGAGAAGTCGGTCGACGCCAGCGGTGTTTTGACCGTGTTGACCGTTTCCCATCCCAGGGCTTCGGTCGAGGCAACGATCGACTCTTCCTGGGTCCAGCCCCAGTTGTAGTCGGCCGTCAGGTGATAGGCACGACGCTCCTTGCCCATCTCAGCCGCTAGAACCGGCGCCAGCGCGGCACCCGACATGTATGCATTGAAGAAGTGACGGAAACCGTTGGCCTTCTTGTCCTTGCCCGTAGTGTCGTTTGCGTGCGTCAGGCCGGCCATGAAGATCACGCCCGCCTCTTGGCACAGGCCCTGAACCGCAACGGCCACGCCCGAGGACGAACCACCGTTGATCATGATCGCGCCGTCTTTTTCGATCATCGACTTGGCCGATGCGCGGGCTGCATCCGATTTGGTCTGGGTGTCGCCGGTGACGAACCCGACCTTCTTGCCCAGGATACCGTTCCCCTGCAGAGCCTTCGACGAGAAAGTGTTCAAGCAACCTCCGTCGCCCTCGCCGTTCAGATGTTCGACCGCCAGCTGTTGCGCCAGCAATTCGTCATTGCCTTCGTCGGCATAAGGTCCGGTTTGCGGAACATTGAAGCCCAGAGTGACAGACGCCCCTGTCGGCTCATTGGTAAAGGCAGCGGCCGACGAAGCCGTAAAGATCGTAGGCAGGGCCAGACCGGTACCTGCAACGGCACCGGACTTTAGCACGCCGCGGCGCGTGACATTATTCTTAGTCATGTATTCCTCCCATTTCCATTTTTCGTCCTTTGGCTCCTCTTCCAGCAGACGAAAGCGCACTTTTGTGCATTCCAATAATGGAAATCAGACAGAAAATTTCTCAATAAATTACTGGTCTTGAAGTAAAATTTTGTAAATTTGTTCACGAAACTCGGGATTTTTTGTAAAGAAAGTAACAGTCAGCTATGCCCAGGCATTGTCGCGCAAATCACGGTGGAGGCTTATTTTGTGCCTCCAGCATGGTAGCCGGAGCGCTTTAGCAGTTGGGTTCAAGCTGAGCATGAGACCAGGAACTGGTCCCCCCTACGGAACTGCATCAAAGCAACGCGGCTCGCTGTCTGTTTCGATTAATCCTGATGTAAACCGGGCGCTCAGGCCAATCGGCAATGGGATTGGGTTGCGCGAATCCGGACTGCAGTGAATTTGCCGTCACCCGAAACGTGAAAATTCGAGCGCGCCGATATTTGGGTAAGGTCTTGCGGCGGAAAGCACATTTGAATTGAGGCGGGTATGAGTGGCGGTGCCGTCAGACAAATTCGAACTAGTCTCAGCTAAGCCAATATAGGTGCCCTTTATGCCATACCAAGTTCGCGCCACTCGGCAAGAGCGACGGTGCGTGTCAGCTTGAAGGTGTCTCGGCTGGCGACCGATCTTTCCTGGTTGAAGTGGTTGTAGACGGAGGAATGAACGGAGGCGAATTTCTGCAAACTTCGCATGCGCCTGAAACGTTGCATAGCGCGCTCTCTTCGTTGGAAAGGCAGGTGCGAATTCTCAACGCGGTTGTTGAGCCAACTGCCCGTCTGTTGTTTTTCGAGAGCACCCAAATCTCTGAGCGCTGCTTTGTAGGATGCAAACCGGTCGGTCACGACCTCCGCGGCGCAACCGTGCCGTTTCATCAATTTCTTAAGGAATTTCAGTGCTGCAGCTTTGTTTCGGCGTTTGGTGACAACGGCTTCCAGCACCTCGCCCTCGTGATCAACAGCCCGCCACAGATAGTGTCGCTTGCCATTCACCTTCACAAAGACCTCGTCGACGTGCCATTTCCATTTCGAGTGTGCTCGCAATTGCTGAACTCGCTTTTGTCTGATCTCGGAGGCAAACATCGGGCCGAACCTGTTCCACCAATATCGGACGGTTTCGTGGCTCACGTCGATGCCTCGCTCGTGCAGCAGATCTTCGACATTCCGAAGCGAGAGCGGGAAACGGATGTAAAGCATCACGGCCAAGCGGATGATCTCGGGACTGGTTTTTAAGTATTTGAAAGAGGCAGGTCTGGTCAGGGGCAAAAGCTACGCAACACCCCTACCCCGCTCAAGCAAAGTTCTTCTGACAAGACCCTCGAAGGGAGTCATTATACTCCGGCGAAGAGTATTTGTTTTTTGCGATCTGCATCCCTTTGACACAAAACGAAATCGTTCTCATGCAAAAAGCCCTGAGGGGAGGACGCAACTAAAAAATGCCCAAAATCATCTCGCCCTGCGACTAGCGCAACCAAAGTTTTCACCCTGTTTTGCTGTTTCATTGAGGGCTTTATGAAACGCAACGCCGCACCAATGCGTCTATCGTCTGTGTTATTGGGCCCTGATGCGTGAAAGAGATGCCCGTGATGCATTGATGCCTGCCCTGCACGCAATTCGGCAGCAACTGCATCTTTTTCGTTTACATCGACTGCGATTTCTTGCCCACGTGACAAGAGATTGTTTTCGCTGAAGGTGTCCACGTGAGGCACGATACGGCTTTTATGGCTGCCAGGAACAAACCTCATACACCCGCTTTGCTCAGTCGCTTCCGAAATTGCAACCCAACAGGTTACCTCTTCAGCATCATCCAAACCCCAATAGGTCAAGTCTTGATGCCACGAGACTATCTTCGATGATCGCGCTTCTTTTACGAAAAGTGCACCGCTCCAAACCATGAGGTCCGGCCCCAACACTGTTGAAGCAGCCTCAATCAGCTTCGGATGGCGAAGAAGTGCATCGAATGATGGTATCAGCCTGTCCGGATAAGAATATAGAAGCTTGAGTTTCTCTGGGTCGTCTCTGAGAATGCGCTCTGCTTTTTCAAAATCATCGCGCAGCGTTTGGACCTCGTAAGCTGTCAGGATATCCAGCGGAGCTACGAAACCGTCTCTTTCATAAGTCTTTGCAATATCACGCATTCGTCTATCCATCGTCATTTTCCGGAAACGTTAACTGCACTTTCATTGATTGGCTTCGATCAGACGCGACCTCAAAGGCAGTTACAGCCTCGCCAACTTCGAAGGAATGCGTCACCAACTGGTCGACGTTTATTAGTCCGCTTCGCATCATCTCGACCGCGACTGAGAACTCGGAATGGAAACGGAAAGACCCACGAAGCCCTATCTCTTTTGCAGTCAACGCCTGCATCGGCACAGTCATATCTCCACCCAGACCAAGCTGAACCAATGTTCCACCCGGTCGCAAGCATGCGACGCCAGAAGCCAGAGCCGATTGAGCCCCAGAACACTCCAGTTGGACATCAACCTGGCCCTTGTCGTTTTCAAACTGCTCCAGTTTTTGCGGATCGGCGTAGGTGTTGATGACATCGTCTGCCCCGCATTCACGCGCCAGAGCGAGGGTCTGGTCCGAGATATCCGTCGCCACTATTCTGGCCGCACCAGAACGACGTACCGCCAAGATCGTGAGGCAGCCAATCGGACCGCATCCCGTGATAAGTACCGTTTTGCCTAAGAGGTTCCCGGCTTGTTTAATCGCGTGCAAACAGACAGCCAGAGGTTCGGCCATAGCGGCCTGCGCAGGGCTCAACCCATCTGCCGGAACACATTGACTGGCTTTCGCCACGAGTTTGCTTTGAAAAGCGCCTTGGATATGCGGGAACGGCATCGCGCTGCCATAGAACTTCATATCAAGACAGTGGTTTTGCTGCCCGTTCAGACAATAAATGCAGGCCTGGCAAGGGCGGGATGGAGAAACTGCAACCAGTTGGCCTAAGTGCAGCCCCTGCACACTTGACCCGACTGTCACGATTTCTCCGGCGACTTCATGTCCTAGCACCATCGGCTGACGCAACTTGATCGCACCGAAACCACCGTGGTTATAATAATGCAGGTCAGAGCCGCAAATCCCACCCGCGCGCATGGCAATCAAGACTTCGTCTGGCCCCACGTCGTGTACGTCCCGGTTTTCCAACCTCAGATCTTTTGCGGCATGGATAACAACAGCAACATTGGCCGAAGACATTGCACAGACTCCCTATACATATTGCCAAAAGATACGGATAGTCGGTGCTGACAACCAAGGGGTATTTGCATGATGCTTGAAATGTTCAACCTAGAGGGAACACGCGCACTAGTAACAGGCTCTAGCCAAGGCATTGGATTTGCGTTGGCCCGTGGCTTGGCTGCCGCCGGTTCGCAAGTCGTTTTGAACGGGCGCGACACCGCGAAACTAGCGGCAGCAGCATCCGAGTTGAGCGAAACAGGCGCCTCGGTACGTGAACTTTCGTTCGATGCAACCGATCATGAAGGTGTCCGATCTGCCGTGGACAACTTTGAAGACAATGTCGGCCCCATAGACATCCTGATAAACAACGCCGGAATGCAACACAGGACGGAGCTACAGTATTTCCCCGCTGATGCCTTCGAGCACCTACTACAGACAAATGTAGCGTCCGTCTTTCATGTCGGTCAGGCTGTGGCACGGCACATGATTGAAAGAAAGTCAGGCAAGATCATTAACATTGCGTCGGTTCAATCCGCATTGGCAAGACCGGGTATTGCGCCTTACACGGCGACAAAAGGTGCCGTGACCAACCTTACAAAAGGAATGGCGACTGATTGGGCTAAGTATGGCCTAAACTGCAATGCCATTGCGCCTGGATATTTCGATACACCTTTGAACGCCGCATTGGTTGCTGACCCTGAGTTTAGTGCATGGCTCGAGAAACGCACCCCGGCCGGTCGCTGGGGCAATGTGGAAGAACTTGTCGGCGCCGCCATATTCCTTGCCTCCCCTGCATCCAGTTTCGTCAATGGACATACTCTCTACGTTGATGGCGGAATAACGGCGTCACTTTGATTTATGTCTTTCAACCGTCTGCTAGGTACGACTGACGCAGGCTTTGTTTAAAGCGCCGACGCCAAAGCAATCACCACAACAACCATCAATGAAGCCGCCATCGCAAAGTTGATCCTTTGATGTGATCTCTCACTTAAATCAAGGCTGCCTAGCTTTGCGCCAGCACCCAGCCAGATCATGTGCACTGGCACCCAAACCATATTGAATATTACGATTTTTATGACGACCTCCCAAACGGGCGCATCGGGCAAAAAGGCAAACCCTGAAAACAATGCAGTGCCGACCACGTAAGCCTTGGGATTAATGAACTGAAGTGTCAGCCCGTTCGCAAAACCAAGTGGCGAGACCGCGGGGGAAAACCCGACCTTTGAGCCAGCTCTTGCAATACGCCAGGCAAGAAATCCCAAATACCCAACAGAGGCAAATAGCAGCAAAGTTCTAAGTACCGGTATAGCCAAAGCTACTGCAGCGACTCCAGAGACAACAAACATCATGTTGATGAACCCGCCCAGCATCAAACCGGCCACAAAAGCTAGCCCAGCTCGAAAACCAAATGCTGATCCAATACCCGCAGTTGTCAAAACACCTGGGCCAGGCGTAATCAGCAGAAAGAAAACCGCAACGGCAAACTCAAACACTATTCAGATTGGCCTTCTACAGATCTCTGCATTCCGGCACAGCTGTGATCACCGATCCGTCCTTAAGGTGTTGCAGGAGATTGTCGACAGTTAGGTCACCCATAGCTGCACGTGTCTCAATAGTCGCGCTACCAGCGTGAGGGAGCAGAACGACATTGGACAACTCGCGCAATGCTTTTGGAACGCGCGGTTCGTCTTCAAAAACATCAAGCCCTGCCCACCCGAGCTCACCGTTTTGCAATGCATTGATTAGGGCAGTTTCGTCGACAACCGAACCTCGACTAACGTTTATAAGAGTGCCCCCAGCCCCCAACGCGCGCAACACCTCAGCGTTGACCAGCCTATTGGTCGTCGGGCCGCCGGGCGTGATGCATATGAGGACATCCACATGTTCTGCCATTTCAACCAAACTGTCGAAATATCGGTACGGGACATCCTTTTGATTGCGGGTATTATAAGAGATTTCGGGGGCCCACGGCTCCAACTTATCAACGATCGCCTGACCAATGCGACCAAGACCAAGAATGCCTATTCTTTGATTGTCCGCTGATCGTGTCAAAGGGGCATTACCTTCAACTTCCCACCGTCCGGACCGAACGTAATCGTCGTCACGTATGAGCTCTCGATAACATGACAGCAACAGCAGAACGGCGGTGGTTGCGACTTCTTTGTTCAAAACATTGGGCGTGTGCGTCACAACAATCCCGCGCTCAGCTGCTGCATTTGCGTCGACGGCGTCGTAGCCGACCCCATAGACACTGATCATCTTCAGATTACCGAGTGATGTCATCAGGTTATGCGGAACACCATCGTGCCCGTTCGTAACGATATGCGTAACATTTTCCGCGTTGAAATTGTCCAATTGATGAATGTCGAACGCTGCGGACAGGCGCTCTCGCATCCGTTCTGTGATCCCTCCGATTTGCAATAAGTCAGTCATCTTGACCGACCTTTTGCCGCTGAACACCAAGCCCATCGATGCGAAGCTCCATGACGTCGCCTTTTTTTAGGTAAACTGGTTTCGGTTTGATCCCCATTCCGACACCGGGCGGTGTTCCAGTTGAAATGACGTCACCGGGGTGCAATGTGAAAAGTTGACTTAGATGCTCAATGATCTCGGCAACCGAAAAAATCATCGTAGCAGTATTCCCGGTTTGCATGCGCTGACCGTTTACATCCAGTGACATACCAAGACTTTGAGGATCAGGCACTTCATCCCGGGTCACTAGCCACGGACCAGTAGGGCCAAATGTGTCGCACGACTTGCCCTTGGTCCATTGACCGGTCAGTTGAGTTTGAAAATGCCTTTCCGACACATCGTTTACGATGCAATAGCCCGCAACATGTTCGAGCGCATCGGCCTTGGAAACGTATTTGGCCGTCTTACCGATGACGACCCCCAGTTCGCATTCCCAATCGGTGCAGGTAGATCCGCGCGGCATGACAACATCGTCATATGCCCCTATGACCGCTGAGTTAGCCTTGAAAAAAAGTATCGGATGCTCGGGAATATCTGCGCCGGTTTCTGCAGCATGGTCCGAGTAGTTCAAACCGATGCAAAGAAATTTTCCGATTTCGCCGACACACGGTGCGATACGAGGATCACGCTCCACAATTGGCAGGTTGTTCGGATCCAACGAACGCAAATTATCTAGCGTTCCATCATCCAGCATATCCCCCGTAATATCGTTGATATGAGCTGACAGATCCCGCAATTGACCCTCAGAGTCGACCAACGCAGGCTTTTCCGAGCCCTCGGCTCCGTAACGAACAAGTTTCATTTCTGTTCCTTTTAGTGGTTATCGCGTGGCATGAAGCCTCGTGCGATATCGCGGTAGTTTTCTGCACCCTTGAGCGTCATACCACGATCCAACCGATCTACTTTTTCGCGGAATATCTCCTGCCACGGGGATTGGTTGGGCGGCATTGAATACCCACCCTTTGCCTCCAGATCGCGAGCGCGTTCATGCAGCTCTTCGAGCGAAACCAGCATATCCGCTGTGCCTTTGCCAAGATCGATGCGCAGTCGGTCACCATTTCTCACTAAGGCCAACCCACCACCCTCTGCAGCTTCGGGTGAGGCATTCAGGATAGACGGACTTCCTGATGTACCGGATTGCCGTCCATCACCGATGCAAGGAAGAGCTTCGATGCCCTGTTTCAACAAATATGCGGGCGGCCGCATGTTCACGACCTCTGCAGCACCCGGGTATCCTTTTGGTCCCGCTCCGCGCATAATCAGAATACAGTTTGCGTCGATGTTTTCTGCGGGATCATCGATCCGATGGTGAAAGTCCTCAGGCCCATCAAACACAATCGCCCTGCCCTCAAACGCATTTGGATCATCCGGGTTCGACAGGTAGGTCTCTCGAAATGCCTTTGAGATCACAGATGTCTTCATAATCGCACTCTCGAACAGGTTGCCCGAGAGATTGATGAACCCCGCCTGTTGCTTAACCGGGCTACTGACAGGCTTGATTACGTCGCTATTCTGAGACCGGCGCGTCGAGCAGTTATTGCCCATCGTCTTACCGTTCACCGTTATCGCATCGGGATGCGGCAGCAATCCAGCATCAAGAAGCTCACCGACAACGGCGGGTACACCTCCGGCCTGTTGGTAATCTTCGCCCAGATACTCACCCGCTGGCTGCATGTTAACCAACAGAGGAACGTCGTGGCCAAGTTTCTGCCAGTCATCGTTGGTCAACGGAACACCAAGGTGCCGAGCGATCGCATTCAGGTGGATCGGCGCGTTCGTCGATCCGCCAATCGCAGAGTTGATAACAATCGCATTCTCAAAAGCCTGACGTGTCATCACATCGCTGGGGCGTAGATCCTCCCAGACCATGTCCACAATGCGTTTACCCGTTTCATAACTGATTTGACCGCGCTCTCTATACGGGGCTGGAATGGCTGCTGATCCGGGCAATTGCATACCCAAGGCCTCAGCAAGCGAATTCATGGTCGTTGCTGTTCCCATCGTATTGCAATAGCCCACCGAAGGTGCTGCGGCGGCTGCGATTTCCATGAACTCATCGGTGTCGATTTCGTCAGCCGCAAGGTCTTCGCGCGCTTTCCATATAACCGTGCCCGATCCAGCGCGTTCACCTTTCCACCAACCGTTGAGCATGGGGCCGACCGACAGGGCGATCGCCGGGATGTTGACAGTCGCAGCGGCCATAAGAAGTGCGGGCGTGGTCTTGTCGCAACCAATGTTGAGAACAACGCCATCTATCGGATACCCAAATAGACTCTCAACCAAGGACAGATAAGCCAGGTTGCGGTCGAGTGAGGCCGTTGGCCGTTTACCGGTCTCTTGTATCGGATGGACCGGTATTTCGATGCACGTTCCCCCGGCGGCGATGATTCCATCGCGAACACGTTTGGACAATTCGATATGATGCCGATTACAGGGGCTCAAATCACTGCCGGTCTGGGCAATGCCAATGATCGGTTTGCCTGATTGCAGTTCCTCACGGGTCAAACCGTAATTCAGGTATCTTTCCAGATACAATGCAGTCATCTCAAGGTTCTCAGAATTCATGAACCACTTGCGAGATCGCAAATCGTTTTTTGATACTTTTGTCATTGGCCTGACCAACCCCCGTCAATTATGTGCGTGTGTCCTGTGGTGAATGCACTTTCATCGCTCGCCAGATAGACGACCAATGCCGCAATCTCTTCTGCTTTCGCTACACGCCCCATAGGCTGTCGCGCCACAAATTGTGCAAGGGCCTCTTCTCTGCTGCCCAGTTGCTCGCCCAACGCATCTACGCGGTCACGCCAACTGGGACTGTCGACTGTTCCCGGACAAATGCAATTGCACCGGATTCCTTTTGTTATGAAGTCCACGGCCACCGATTTCGTCAGCCCAACAACAGCGGCTTTTGTCGTTCCATATACAAAACGATTTGGCGCACCGATTGTGGAACCCAGTGCGGAAGACATATTGATTATCGAGCCTCCTCCGCGCTCTAGCATTCCCGGTAATACAGCCTTTGTCGTGCGCACCATTGAGCGCACATTAAGGTCCATGGCGAAATCCCACTCTTCATCGGTTGCATCCAGAATAGTTCCGTGATGCACAAACCCGGCGCAGTTGAACAAAACGTCTGGCTTCGCTCGCGCGACCCCATGATGAATACTGTCATTATTCGTCACATCCATCTCGAAAATTTCGAGATTTTCGAGATTGTGACCGCGAATCAAATTTAGGTTTTCAGGGTTAATATCCGTTGCATAGACTTTCGCACCCTCTCTTGCCATTGCAATTGCGCTTGCAAGTCCGATCCCTTGTGCGGCGGCTGTGACCAGGACGTGTTTTCCCTTAAGTCTTTCTGACATATGAATATTCCGACCTCAGAAGTGGCGACTGGACAAGTGTTACTTCGTCCCACAGATCAACAGAGAAGCAAAGAAACCTTGGCGGATTTGCAACGACTTCTGGCATGTGGGCACAGAGCCGTTAGCGTATGACAGAGATTTTGGTTTGGCCATAACCATGCGTGGCGCACCTTCGGAAGGACAGTAAATGATGGGCAAGCAGTTCAAAGTGGCTCTGTTGGGAACCGGCCTGATGGGAGCTCCTATGGCGCGAAATATTTTGCGCGCCGAGTTTCCGCTCACTGTATGGAACCGCAGCTTGAAAAAGGCAAAACCGTTGACAGCAGAAGGCGCGACATTGGTGGAAACTGCCCCGCTGGCGGTTTCGGGTGCAGACGCAATAATAACCATGCTCTCGGATGGATACGCGACCGGCGCGCTACTTGCTGACGAGGCTTTCCGCGAGCAACTCAAAACGGGGATGATCTGGATTGATATGTCGAGCGCCAAACCCGAACACGCAAGAGAGCAATCCGCGCAGCTTTCCTCGATGGGGGTGCGGCATCTGGACGCCCCGGTTTCCGGTGGCACCAAAGGTGCCGAAGCTGGCACCCTTGCGATCATGGTCGGTGGCGATCAGGACGTTATGGAGCGCGTGCGACCGGTTCTGACAGCAATAGGCCAGCCTGTGCATGTTGGCCCAAGTGGTTCTGGTCAATTGTGCAAATTGGCCAATCAAACAATTGTCGCTGTAACAATATCGGCAGTCGCCGAGGCGACTCTACTGGCTCAGCAAGGTGGTGCTGACCCCAGCGCGTTGAGGGCCGCACTGAAGGGGGGCTTTGCGGATAGTATTATCTTGCAACAACATGGCGAACGCATGTCTGATGGAAATTTTGCACCCGGAGGTTTGTCTAAGTTTCAATTAAAGGATTTGGACAACACGCTAGAAGAAGCGCGCAGCCTTGGCCTTGAGCTACCTAGCACCCGATCTGTGCGCGACCGTTTCGAATATCTGATAGACGAAATGGATGGGGCCGAGCTGGATCATTCGGCTTTGTATCTGGAACTCAAAAAACGGAATGGAATGCTGTGACGCGGATCCTTGTTATGGGCGGTGGAGGAATGCTGGGCCAGAAGCTGGCCCTACGCGTTTCGACCCAAGAAATTTTTGGAGCAGATGCTCAACTCTCACTGTTCGATCTCTCGTTCCCGCCAGACAGTGCGCCAGGCAATCAGATTGTGGGGAACTTGACTGCGGCAGGCATCGCCGAGTCGGTTGCAGCTAAACGCCCGGACGTCATATTCCATCTTGCAGCTATCGTTTCAGGCCAAGCTGAGACAAACTTTGCGTTGGGTTGGGATGTCAACCTTTTGGCGACCTGGGCACTGCTGAACGCACTCAGAGATGAACACGAGGCATCAGGAGGCGAGTACACACCTCGTCTGGTTTTCGCCTCGTCCATAGCAGTTTTCGGGGCGCCGTTCCCCGAAAAGATAAGTGATGAGTTCCTCTCGGCACCTTTGACCAGTTATGGAGCACAAAAAGCGGCGTCTGAATTGATGATCACGGATTTCAGCAGGAAAGGATATATCGATGGTGTTTCTTTGCGCTTACCCACTTTGTGTGTGCGCCCGGGCAAGGCCAACGCTGCCGCTTCCTCCTTCTTTTCAGGTATAATCCGAGAACCATTGAATGGGGATGAGGCGATCTTACCAGTTGCCGAAACTGTTCGCCACTGGCACGCCAGCCCTCGCGCCGCTGCGACTTTTTTGACCCATGCAGCAACTATGGACACGCAGCTTTTGAACGACAGACGCGCCTTGAACATGCCGGGCGTAAGTTGCACCGTCGCCGAACAAATCGAAGCGCTGCGCAATGTGGCCGGTCAAGATGCAGTGGGCTTAATTAGGCGAGAACCCGACGAGGCAATCGAAAGAATAGTCAAGAATTGGCCGCGCGACTTTCAAACAGATCGCGCCCTGGAGTTGGGGTTTAAGGCGGAATCAAGCTTCGACGAAATCATTCAGGTGTATTTGGAAGACGATTTTCGACTTTAGTCGCCCATCGTCTTTCCAGTTAGGTGGCGTTTCAGATGATCGTGAATTTTTTCTCGTGTTAACTGCTCATCCCCTGACAATGCTGCTTCAAGTATATCGGCATGGTGTCTTATGTTTTGAGAAATGAACTCAAAGTTCCGATCTGCCACCATCAACTGCTGTCTGAATTGCGCGTAAACTCGGCTATGCATTTGTTTTAAGGTTTCCGAGCCACAGGCAGAAATAAGCGTTTGGTGAAACTCCTTCTCCGAGGCAAACCATATCTCGATCAGGCCGCTCGGGTCGTCTGTGGAGTGTATGCGTTTTTCGATATGGCTAAGTTTGTGATGCGCGGCCGTCAATCTTGCTTCCCAATCCACTCCGCCATTGCGGATCGACATCGCAGTGCCTTCGGCCTCCAACAAAACACGGACGTGTGTCAGTTCGATAAGCTTCTGCGGCGAACGCATTGGCACACGGAAACCTTTTTGTTCCTGAAAGTCCACCAATCCAACAGCGGCTAAACGAAAAAGGACTTCCCGAACCGCACTCGCAGAACAGCCATACTCAATACGAAGTTCTTCGGCTCTCACCTTGGCTCCATGCTCGAATCCATTAGAGACTAGGCGCATTTTAAGATTTTGATAAATATCGATTTCTTCTTTCATCCCTGTGTGCGCCTTCAATTTTTGTCCAAGTAGCGTCGTAAGCAAATTTTCGAGTTTATGCAATAATCTCGAAATTTTTAGAAATTTCAAATTTTTCTTGTTGCATTCGATTCGTCGGCTTAACGTTTATCTGCGTGACAGCAGCGGAGGCGACAAGATCTCCCACTAAGCGCAATGCTCAACGTCTGGGAGGACACTATGAAAATAGTCAAGACAGCGGCCGTGGCGGCCGTAGCCACGACAATGGCAGCCGGTTTCGCGATGGCTGAAACAACGAAACTTAGAATTCAAACCCATTTTTCACCCGAAACTCTGTCTGGTCAGATGGCTGCAAAATACGTTGAAGACATTCAGGAGATGTCGAACGGCGAAATCGAAGTTGAAATGTTCTATTCCTCTTCGGTGGTCAAATCAGTTGAAACCTTCGATGCCGCAGCTACGGGAATTCTGGACTGCGACATGACGGGCGGCGGCTATCAGACGGGAAAAAATCCGGCCTTCCAGTTTGCGGGCGACCTGCTCGGCGGGTATCAGAACCCATATCAGCAAATGGCTTGGCTTCTTCATGGCGGCGGAAGAGAAGCTGTGAATGATCTATACAACGGCTATGACATGGAGTTCATCGGATGGTGGATTCCCGGGCCGGAGTCGCTTTCTTCGACCAAGCCGATTGCAAAAGTGGACGACTTCAAAGATTGGAAATTCCGCTCCCCTCCAGGCCTTGCGACCAAAGTGTTCGCGGAACTTGGTGCTTCTCCGATCGTTATGGACTTCAACGAAATCTTTACGGCTTTGGAAACCGGCATCATTGATGGCGCGGATGCCGCGAACCTGACTAACAACGTGGGACTGGGTCTTTACGAGATCGCAGGTCACACAAACTATCCCGGTTTTCACTCGATGCCTGCAGATCACCTAGCCTGTCGCAAAGACGTTTGGGAAGCGATGCCTGCGCACCACAAGAAGATCATGGAAGTCGCAATGGATAGCTTGGCATTGCACAATGCCACAATCAATGAAGTGCAGAACGCTCAGACTGCAAAAGACCTGAAAGCAAAAGGTGTTCAGTTGTACGAATGGTCGCCTGAAGACCTGGCAGCGTATCGCGCGGCCGTTCAGGTCGGTTGGACTGAGTTCGCGACGACCCCTGAGGCACAGGCGCTTTTGGAAAGCCACATCAACTTCCTGCGTGACCTGGGCGCAATGCAATAGTCAGACTTCGACCGAATTACGACGCACAGAGAGGCCGCATTAGCGGCCCCTCTGGATCGGCGTATGGATCCATAACTTCATGAAAATCAACAGAATAATAAGCCATGTACTGCAGTACGACATGCCGGAAGTTCTGGGCTACTCGCAACAGTATTATGACAAACGTACAACCCATCTGGTCGAGATTCGGACAGATGAAGGGGTAACCGGTTGGGGGGAGTGTTTTGGTCCCGGAAACGTAGCCATTGCCAACAAGTCCATCGTAGAAAAGGTAATCCAACCATTGGTTCTTGGCATGGACCCTTTGGACAAAGACGTGATCTGGCACAAGGTGTACAACCTTCTGCGAGACCATGGCCAAAGCGGAATGCCAATACAGGCTTTGTCCGGGGTAGACATCGCACTTTGGGACATCACCGGCAAAATCTCTGGCCTACCCCTTCATAAGCTTGTCGGCGGCGCGCATCGCACAAGCGTTCCTTGCTACGGCTACGGCATGATGCTTCGGGATGAACCGATTTCTAGTCTGGCCAGCCGTTTTGAGGAGGAAGCCGCGAAGATCAAGGAAATGGGATTTACCGCCACCAAAATGAAAACGGGCTTTGGCCCGAAGCCTGATGTGAAGTTGTGCGAAGCAGTTCGACGCGGAGTTGGTGACGACTTTCCTTTTATGGTCGATGCGAACCATGCCTATACGACTTCGGACGCATTTTTTGTCGGTCGGGCGCTGGAAGAGCTGGACGCATATTGGTTCGAAGAACCGGTCGCGCCAGAAGACATTGACGGGTACCGCGAACTGCGCACTTCGCTTAAAGTCAACATCTCGGGCGGAGAGGCGATATTCAATCGCTGGGCCTGGCGCAATCTTCTTGAAAATCGCGGCATTGATATAGCGCAGCCAGAAGTATGTGCTTTGGGCGGTGTTTCAGAGTATCTCAGGGTACTGGCCCTATGCCACGCACATTTCACTCCGGTCGTAAATCACGTCTGGGGCAGCGCCATCGCCGTCGCAACTAATCTACACCTACTGGCGGCCATGCCAGCAATTCCAGGCGGTTTGCATCCATGGGAGCCGATGCTGGAGTTCGACACAACGGACAACATGTTTCGGGACAATCTGCTGACCGTACCGCTGGAAATTCAAAATCAGGTCAAGGCCAATAATGGCCGTGTCATGATCCCGACTGGCCCCGGACTGGGTGTCGAGCCGGATCGAGACTTTATCGATCATTACAGGATCGAAGGATAGGGACGAGGGTTACGCGATGCACAAGAATTCAGGCGGACCAATTGAATGGCTCATACCGTTGGCCTTCGTCACGACTGCCAGTTGGCTTGTTTGGCATCTTCCAGCATTCCTGTTGGATTGGCTGCCTTACACCTCTGAATCCCTCAAAAGTCAGGTAACGGAAATATATCTGCGCAGCGACGTCACGCCTGAATTGCCTGGTGTGTTCGGGGGGGTTGTCGACATCATCGACGTGGCCGCGCTAGTACTTCTGCCGTTTCTTGCAGTGATTGGTACAAAGACCGTGCGCCCGGCGACGATGGAGTTCGAAGGCTCGACGGTTATGGATCGTTTCGCCCTGTTCATAGGCCGAGTTACGATGATGATGATAGCAATCATGACTGTCGTCATGCTCTACGAAGTCTTTATGCGCTATATCCTGGAGAAGCCGACCGAGTGGGCCAACGAAATGACTCTCTGGTTCGCCAGCTTTGTGTTTTTGATGTCTGGCTACTACGCCATGCAGCAACGCAGTCACATACGAATATTCCTGCTTTACGACGCAGTTCCACGTTGGCTTCAGCGAGTTTTTGACACAGTTTCAACAATACTGATCGTCCTGTTTGCCTTCTTTCTGGTTTACGGCAGCTACAAACAGGTGTTCGTCAACAAGCTCTATAAATGGGAGCTTTATGGCTCCGCCTTCAATCCTCCGATCCCGGCGACGTTGCAGCCGATGGTGCTGATCGTAATTTCGCTCGTCGCAATGCAAGCAATTTTGAACTTGGTCGCGGATTGGAACAAAGAGCCGGAAATCCACACAGATGAACCGGACGAAGACGAAATTGAAATGATCAAACGAGCAGTGGGACAAGACTGATGGATATTGGAACAATCTCACTCATCCTGATGGTCGCCCTGATCGTGCTTCTGGCGATCGGGATGCCTTTGGGACTGGCCTCGGCTTCCCTTGCGGTTCTGGTTCTTGTCCTGAAGTTCGAACCGACACTGCTTTTGAACCCATTTTCATTCGGCGACGGGGTTCTCACCGGTCGGCCAGGCACTGGGCCGCTCTATATCCTGGCGCAGAAGATATATGGGCTCTTAACGGACTACGTGCTCATATCAGTGCCATTGTTTATCTTCATGGCGTCGCTGCTAGAGCGGTCCGGGATCGCGCGTGACATGTATTCGTCGCTGAATGTCTGGCTTTCCAGAACACGCGGCGGCATCGCGATCGTGACCTCGATCATGGCGGTGATCATGGCAGCCATGTCCGGCATAATCGGTGGTGAGGTTGTCCTGCTGGGACTTATCGCCCTGCCCCAGATGCTGCGCCTAGGGTACGATCAAAATCTCGCGATCGGCGTCATCTGCGCCTCGGGGTCGCTGGGCACCATGATCCCTCCCTCCATCGTTCTGATCATCTATGGGCTGATCACCGAAACCTCGATCAAGTCGCTGTTCACCGCGTCTTTCATTCCTGGCTTCATGCTGGCCTCGATGATCATCCTGTACATCATCATCCGCACGCAGTTGAATCCTCATCACGCTCCGCTGCCGGAACCGGATCCAAACGACCCCGAACCGGCCGAAAAACGCAAACTGTTTGGGGCCTTCATGAGCATCGTCGTCGCCGGGTTTTCCACCGTTCTGTTTATCCGGGCCGCGTTTTTCGAGCTCTCAGGCTCGAACGCTGCCAGCCAGGGCGAGCCCGCGAGGCTGGGAACGGCTGACTACCTGCCCTGGTTTGCCGGCATCACGATCGTTGCCCTTCTGCTGATCTTCTTCGTCTTTGGCAGAGAGCGCGCTAAAATCGGGTGGGAAATGGGCAAAGGCCTCGTCGCTCCGCTGGTCGTCATCGGCGTCGTGCTCGGCTCGATCTATGGCGGGATCACAGGCATCACCGAGGCTGCGGGCATGGGCGCCTTCGCCGTTCTCATTATCGCCATCCTGCGGGGCGAAGGATCGTTCGAGCTGGTTTGGGACAGCTTGATGCGAACCCTAAAATCCACAGGCACCATCATCTGGGTTACGATCGGGGCCGCCGCGCTGGCGGGTGCCTACACCATTGCTGGCGGGCCCCAATACGTGGCCGACCTAATCGTCGGCCAGGAGCTGCCAACCATGCTGGTCATTCTGGTGATGATGCTGATCTTGCTGTTCATGGGCGCATTCATGGATTGGGTCGGAATCGTGCTGTTGATTATTCCGGTCTTTCTGCCGATCGTCCTGCGCCTTCCTATCGAAGAAATCGGAGTCTTTGGCCAGTTGGAGCCGAGTCATGTCGCCATCTGGTTCGGCGTCGTGTTCTGTATGAACATGCAGGTCAGCTTCCTCTCGCCCCCTTTTGGCCCGGCCGCGTTCTACCTCAAGTCGGTGGCCCCGCCACATATCAGTCTGACGGATATCTTCCGCGGCTTCCTGCCATTCATCGGGATCCAGTTGCTGGCGCTTTCCGTTCTTCTGATTTGGCCGGGCATCATCGCGCTGCTGTTGTGAGGTCGCACCCATGCTGACACAAGATCAGATTGGCAAGTTCCAGACGGACGGATACCTCGTGGTCGAGGATGTTATCCCTGCCGATGTCCTTGATCGGGTACAGATCGAATACTCGGATGTCCTGAGCCGGCTCTATGACGGTTGGTACGAAAGAGGGCTGGTCAAGGACGAACCGTCTGGAATGACCTTCTGGGACATACTTCTGTCCGCCTATCAGGCCGGTTGCGACTATTTCCAGCCGCTGGACATCTCGTTGCCCGGCGATCGGATCATGGCGGACACACCTTTCCATATCGGGCCTGCAGTGTTCGACTTGCTAACGGCCCGGCCCATGCTTGACATTGTCGAGCAGTTGATCGGGCCAGAGTTGGTGAGCAATCCAATCCAGCACGTCCGGCTGAAGCCCCCCGTTCTCAAGCTGTCCAAGGATGAGGTGCGCGCGCATATCACAGCGACGGACTGGCATCAGGACCGGGCGGTTGCGTTGGAGGATGCGGATCAGACCGACATGGTCACGGTGTGGATTGCCGTCAACGATGCAACGGTCGAAAACGGCTGCCTGCAAGTGCTGCCAAAGGCACAGGACCAATCCATCCTGCCGCATTGTGCGCGGACGCAGACTGGTATTGCCGACGGATTCATTGACGAAGGCCGGGCTGTGCCCCTTCCTGTCAAGGCGGGCGGGATCATCCTGTTTCACCCTCTGACGCCACATGCTTCGCTGGTCAATGAAACGGACCGGTTCCGCTGGTCGTTCGACATCCGCTTCAGTGCGGCAGGCCAGCCCACCGGTCGAGGCCATTTCCCCAGCTTCATCGCGAGGTCCAGATCGCGCCCCGAAACCGAACTGCGAGATTGGCGTGTCTGCAAATCTAATTGGGAAGCGGCGCGAGCAAGGCTGTCCGGACAACCGCACATAGATATTCACCGGTGGACATCGGACTCACCGTTCTGCGCCTAGCTGCTGCCGCCAGGAAAGCTGATTATGACTTTTGTACGTTTAGATCGAACGGATAGCGTGGTTGTTGCAACTCGGTACCTGGAGGCCGGCAGTATGGTGGAGGATGTCATGACCAATACGCGCATCCCTTCGGGACACAAGGTCGCCACGCGGAATCTTGCACCCGGCGATCCTGTCAGAAAATACGCCCAGATTATCGGTTACGCCAACCAACCGATCGACCCTGGCGACCATGTGCACACCCACAATATCGAGTTCCGCAACACCAGTGTGGACTACGAGTTTGCAACGGATCACAGGCCCATGAAACCCGCCACCTCGGTCGATACGTTCATGGGCTACCACCGGGACAGTGGTCGGGTCGGCACGCGCAATTACATCGCGGTTCTGACCACAGTTAATTGTTCGGCGACTGCGGCCCGTATGATTTCCAACCACTTCACGCCGGACAAGCTGGCCGAGTTTCCGAACGTCGACGGCGTGGCGGCCTTTGTCCACGGAACGGGCTGCGGAATGGCCGATTCCGGCGACGGTTTCGAAGCACTTCAACGGGTCATGTGGGGATTTGCGAAACATCCCAACCACGCTGCCGTTCTAATGGTCGGTCTGGGCTGCGAGATGAACCAGATCGACTGGCTGCTGGACGCGTATGGTCTGAAGCAAAGTCCCACCTTCCAGACGATGAACATCCAGAACGTCGCCGGATTGCGCCGCACCGTCGAAATGGGCATCAGTAAGATCAACCAAATGCTGCCCATTGCCAATGAGGCGGGACGCAGTGAAGCCTCGGCGTCCGAACTTATGGTTGCGCTGCAATGCGGTGGATCGGACGCCTGGTCAGGTGTGACCGCCAACCCGGCGCTCGGGCATGCCTGCGACCTGTTGGTTGCCCAAGGCGGCACAGGGGTCCTTGCGGAAACGCCCGAAATCTACGGAGCCGAACATCTTTTGACCCGCCGCGCCCTTAGTCGCGCAACTGGGGAAAAACTGATCGGACTGATCGATTGGTGGCAGGACTATACCGCCCGCAATCACAGTTCGATGGACAACAACCCAAGCCCCGGCAACAAGCAAGGCGGTCTGACGACCATCCTTGAGAAGTCGTTGGGGGCAGCGGCGAAGGGCGGAACCACGCCTTTGACCGGTGTATTCAAATACGCCGAACCCATCACCGCCAAAGGCTTCACTTTCATGGATAGCCCCGGTTATGACCCGGCCTCGGTGACCGGGCAGATCGCGGCCGGCTGCAACCTAGTGTGCTTCACCACGGGGCGCGGTTCTGCCTTTGGGTCCAAACCGGCGCCTACGCTGAAAATCGCTACAAACTCTGAGTTGGCAGCGCGCATGCCAGAAGACATGGACGTGGATGCTGGCGACATTCTGACCAAAGGTGCCAGCGTCGAAGAGAAAGGACAGGAAATATACCGACGGCTGCTCCAAGTCGCCTCGGGCGCGCGAACCAAGTCCGAGGCGCAGGGCCTGGGCGACTACGAATTCGTTCCCTGGCAAATCGGAGCGGTGATGTGAAACGGATCCTTGTAGCCGGCGGTGGATTGATCGGTATCCGCCACGTGCGCGCCGTGATCGAGCACCCCGGCTGCGTGTTGGTCGGGTTGGCCGATCCAGATGGCTCGATCCAGATCGACGCGCCGCGTTTTGCCAGTATGGACGAGGTGAAGGGCCCGGTGGATGGCGTCATCATCGCGACGCCGACCCGCCTGCATGCCGAACATGGCATTCTGGCCGCATCCCGCGGTTGGCACATGCTGATCGAAAAGCCGGTTGCCGCATCGGTCGATGATGCCCAGCGCCTTAGGGCGGCCGTTCGCAAGGCCGATGTCCGCAGCCTTGTAGGCCACCATCGGCGGTATCACACAACCTTGCAGCACCTGAAAGAAGTGATCAAGCAAGGTACGATCGGACAAGTCATCAACGTCTCGTTGCTGTGGGCCATGCGTAAACCCGAGAGCTATTTTGAACAGAACTGGCGGACTTCCGATGGCAGTCCAGTCATGATCAATCTGGTGCATGATATCGATGTCTTGCGCTTTGTGATCGGGGAAATCTCGGATGTCGTCGCCCTGCCTGGCGCGTCGATCCGCGGATCGGATCGGATAGAAAGCGGGGCTGTTGCGGTTGCGTTCGAAAACGGCGCGACGGGCACTATCAGTTTTGCCGACACCGCACCCAGCCCTTGGGGGTTTGAAGCCGGAACCGGTGAAAACCCGAACATCGGCACGACCCATCAGGACATGATGTGGATCACGGGAACCAGCGGCGCTGTGAGTTTTCCCTCCATGACTCTGTGGCGTGGAAAGGATTGGGGCACTGCGGCCCAAAAAAACCAACTTACACGACCGGAACAACAACGCGCACCGCTTGAAGCGCAACTGGATCACTTCCTTGACGTGATCAACGGCGTCCCTCCACTAATCGATGTCGAGGATGCAGCCCGGACGCTCGAGGTCACATCATGGATCGAACAGGGGCTGACGGCGCGAACAGCTCGAGCGCGGGCGCCGGCCTGATTGACATGCGGCCCGGCAAAATACCGGACCACCCAAAGACCAATGATTATCCGTCGACCAATATGAGCATTCAAACTGCAAAGCCGCACGCGCCAGACACAAGAATGAAAACCAGACACATTCACGGAAAGGGAAACCAATGAGCAAACCATCAATCGGGTTTATCGGCTTGGGACTAATGGGCGGAGCCATGGTGAGCCGGCTGTTGGACCAAGGATACTCGGTCGCTGTATTGGGAAACCGCGACCGCACATACCTGGACGCCGCGATTGACCGTGGCGCCCGCGAGATGCAAAACGCCCAAGAACTTGCTGAAGCCAGCGACATCGTGATGTTGTGCATGGGCACCTCGGAACAGGTCGAAAGCCGTATGCGCGGCGCAGATGGAGTGATCGCGGGATTGAAACCCGAGGCGATCGTCATCGACTTTGGCACCTCGCTTCCAGGCAGCACACGCGCCTTGGCCGAGGAGGTTGCCGCAGCTGGCGGAAGCTACCTGGATGCGCCGCTTGGTCGGACGCCTTCGCACGCGCTAGAGGGCAAGCTCAACATTATGACTTCCGGCGACAAGGCTGCCTTTAACAAGGCCGAGCCGACACTGAAAGACTTGGGCGAAAACGTTTTTTATCTTGGCCCCGTTGGGTCCGGACACACGATCAAACTGATCAACAACTTCTTCGGAATGACCGTCGCAAACGCGATGGCCGAAGCCTTCGCCATGGCAGATATCACCGGAGTTGACCGCAAGCAGGTGTATGACGTTATGGCCGCTGGGCCGCTGCATTCCGGAATGATGGATTTCGTCAAAGCCTACGGCGTCGAGAATGACCCAAACCAGCTGGCCTTTGCCATCAAGAACGCGGCGAAAGACCTTGGGTATTATGACCGTATGGCACGCGATGCAGGCGTTTCCAGCGTGATGTCGCAGTGCGCGCTTTCGGCGCTGAATGATGCGCGCGACCACGGTCAGGCGGATGATATGGTTAGCCAGATGGTTGACTACTACGTCAAGCGTTTCAACACCTGATCGATGGCCGTCTCCGCCAACCCCACCGCTGACCTGCCGCGCCTTGGCATTGTGCTGATGCTGATGGCGTGGCTATTCTTTTCGTTGGTTGACCTTGGGGCCAAGTGGTTGGCGTTGGCCGGCGTGCCGGCATTTCAGTTGGCGTTCATGCGCTACGCGGGGCACTTTGTGATCTCTGTGGGTGTGATCGCCAAAGGCGGGATTGAGGCCAGCCGATTCAAGACCGACCATCCATGGCAGGTCATTAGCCGGGCCTTACTGCTGATCTCGGCGACCGTTTTCAACTTTTATGCCTTGCGGTTTTTGCCTCTGACCGTCGTGTCGGCAATCATGTTCTCAAGCCCGGTCATCGTGTGCTTCCTGTCCGTTTTCGTGTTGAAGGAGAGAGTAGGCCCATGGCGTTGGGCGGCTATCACCCTGGGCTTTCTGGGGGTGTTGGTTGTCGTGCGGCCGTTTGGTTCGGCCTTTCATCCGACCATGCTGCTGATCGTCTATAACGCCACTGCGCTGGCCTTGTATTCGATCATGACGCGCAGGCTGTCCGGGGTTGTTGCGGTGGATACCATGCAATTCTACCTCGGGCTTACCGGGACGGTGGTCCTGCTGCCCTTCGCCATCTGGTTTTGGGTCCAGCCGGAAAACACCTTGAGTCTGATAGTCCTGATTAGCCTTGGCGTCTTTGGCTGGTGCGGGCATCAACTGCTGACTAACGCGCATCGGTTCGGAACGGCGAACCAGTTGATGCCATTCACCTATTCGTTCCTGATCTACGTTGCGATCTGGGGCTATCTGTTCTTTGACACTGTACCGGACGCATTCACGTTGGCAGGGGCAGCGCTGATCATGGTTGCCGGGCTCATCATCTGGAAAAGAGAAAAGAAATGACGCGAATTGCCTGCATCGGCGAAGCAATGATCGAATTGTCCATGCTGGAGACCGGCGCGAAGGTGGGCGTCGCGGGGGATACGCTGAACACAGCCATCTACATGCACCGCGCGGCTCCTGATCTGCAGGTGGAGTATGTGACATGTCTGGGCGACGACCCGTTCTCAGGGCGCATCGCGGACTTTGTCGCCAGCCATGGCATCGGGACATCCGGCATCCGCATCATTCCCAACGCTTCTCCGGGACTATACGCGATCACGACCTCTGCGGACGGTGAACGCAGCTTTACCTATTGGCGCAGCGAGGCGGCCGCCCGCCAGCTTTTTGCCGATCATGACTTCAGCTCGCTGAAAGGTTACGACGTGCTGTACTTGTCAGGGATTTCCGTGGCCATTCTTCCGCATTCAGTAAGGCTTGCGCTTCTGGACTGGCTCGAAGGCTCTTCAGTCCGGTTGGTCTATGACAGCAATTTTCGTCCGCGTCTTTGGGACAGCGCCGAACACGCCCGGCAGATCAACCAACGGCTTTGGCAGCGTGCAGATATTGCCCTACCATCCATCGACGACGAGATGGCACTGTTCGGGGAAAGCGCGGATCAAGTGGCGGCACGCTTTACCGATCATCACGGTGTCGGTGCATTGAAACGCGGAGAGGATGGCCCTCTGCCCATTGGTCAGAACATTGACCAAACCTATGAGCCTGCCAAAAACGTGCTGGATACCACAGCGGCGGGCGACAGTTTCAACGGTGGGTACCTCGCAGCCTTGCTGACAGGAAAATCGCAGGCCAAGGCCCTGATGGCCGGACACAATCTGGCGTCCACCGTTGTTCAGTTCCGCGGCGCGATCATTCCCGGATAAGTGACGCGAGATCCTCAGCGCCAACAAGGTCCAAAAGTGGCACTACCGGATCTGGCTGTTTGACAGCCGAGGCGATTTCCAACGCGCAAGGATCGTTCAGCGTCCTGCCCTTGGCGGTCTCGGACATGCAAAAGGAGATCCAGGCCCGCATCCCTGCAATCACCGCCTGAGAGCCGGTCTCACGGAGTGTGGGAACAAACCGATACGGCAGCTTTTGGCTGCCATCCATCGCGATTTGGTCCAGACGGTGCGCCAGCTCGAGGTTTTCAAAGCGGCGCAACAAAGCCTCGGCATAGTCCGGAACCTGTACTTGCAGTGCTGCGGGCAGCGTTGCGCCCGCATCCTTCATCAACTCGGAAACCAGCGGGCGCAAAACCGGGTCTCGAACCGCTTCGTGGACGTAGGTCAGGCCTCGCTCCAAGCCGCCATAAGCCAACAGGGAATGGGCACCGTTCAACATGCGCAGCTTTCGCATCTCGTGCGGGGCTACGTCATCGACCAGTTGCACGCCCGGCCAATCCGGGTGCGGACCGGCGAAACTGTCTTCGATCACCCACTCCGAAAACGCCTCGGTCGGAACAGCCATAGGATCGCCGCTGATTGCGCGAACGGCGTCCGTGGTAGCCGGGGTGATCCGGTCGACCATCGCGTTTGGAAAGCGAACGGCATTCCAATTCACGTCCAGGCCGGCTGCATTCGCAAAATCGGCAACTGCCATTTCGAGCGTTTTGCCGTTTTCCATGCGATTGTCACAGCTTAGCACCGTTACTGGCTTGCACCGTTCCGCAAGGCCATAAGCTAAAAACCCGATCAGCGTCGCAGGCCCTTTCCCTGCCAGATCGGCGGCAATCGCTGGGTCCTGAAGGTTCAGATTGCCCGCGGCGTCCAAATGGTAACCTTTCTCGGTGACGGTCGCCGAGATGATCTCGGCATCCGCCATCACATCGAAAATCTCTGTGCGATCATTGGGCACGACCAGAACGTCACGCAGAGCTTTGATGCGCCGGACGCCCTGCCCCTGTACGCACAAATCGTACTCGAAACCTTGTTGGGCCAATCCATCCCGAACCGAGGATGAACGCAGGCTGACGCCGACAACGTCCCATCCGCCAGCTTGATCCGTGTAGTCCAGCAAATGCGCCCGGGCGAAGTTTCCAAGGCCGAAGTGAAGAATTGTACCCATCTAGCTTTGCAATCCGTAAACTTGTTTCGCCAAATCGACAGCCAGCAACCGCGCAAGATGCTCAGCACTATCCCGACCGAAATAGCCGCGCGCAACCTGATCGGCCAAATGAATCGCCACTCCCCGTCGCCACAGGTCGTGCCGTGCAGGAATGGACAGAAAGGCCCGCGTGTCGTCATTGAATCCGGCCAGATTGTAGTATCCGGACGTTTCAACAATCTGATCGAAATACCGCGCTATACCGGCTGGGCTGTCGTGGAACCACCAAGGCGGCCCGATCCTAAGGCACGGCCAATGTCCCGCCATGGGCGCCAGTTCACGGGCATAGGTGCTTTCGTCCAATGTGAAGAGTATGATGCGCAGTTCCGCCGAGTTTCCGACCCGGTTCAAAAGCGCCTCAAGGCCCGTGACCCAATTCATAGCGATTGGAATGTCCGCCCCCTTGTCCCGTCCGAAGTCCCGCATTACCGCGTCGTTCGTGTTGCGCTTGCTGCCAGCATGTATCTGCATGGTCAGACCATCATCGATAGACATCTGCGCCATTTCGATCAGCATATGTCCATAGAACCGGCGAGCATCCTGTTCGGCCCCTTCCCGCCGTCTCAGCCGTTGGTACAGCGCATCCGGGTCGTCCAGCCACTCGGTCTGCACACGTTCGATACCGTGGTCAGTGGCCGTACAGCCCAGCTGGATGAAATAAGCCCGCCGCATTCGCAGCGCGTTGAGGTAGCCATCGTAGCTGCCCAGATCGCAGCCCGTCAGCTCGGCCAACTTTTTCAGGTTTTGTACGAACTCCGGGTCCGCCCCATCCAAAACCCCGTCTGGGCGGAACGCCGGAATAACTCGCCCACCCCAATCGCTTGTACGAATCTCCCGATGCTCAACGAGGCTGTCGAGAGCGGAATCTGTGGTGGCCAGAACCTCGATCCCAAATCTGTCGAACAAAGCCCTCGGACGAAATTCAGGTCGCGCCAGCTTTCCTGAGATCTTATCGTAAACCTGGTCTGCCGTGCGCGAAGACAACTCCTCAGACACGCCCAGCGTTTCATGCAGCACGTAATTCATCCAGATCCGAGATGGCGTTCCCAGAAACAAATGCCAGTGCTCGGCAAAAGTGCGAAAAACGGCGCGAGGATCCTTCTTTCGCCCCTCTTCCCCAATGCCAAGTTCGGACAAGGGAACGCCCTGCGAATAGAGCATACGGAACACGTAATGGTCGGGAACCACCAGCAGTTCTGCCGGGTTGGGAAACGGCGCATCGGTTGCAAACCACCCCGGATCGCAGTGACCATGCGGAGATACGATCGGCAGGTCCCTGATGCCCAGGTACAGGTCTTCTGCCATGCCATTCAAATTACCGGTCAATTCTGCCTCCGATACTGCTGCCCGCAATTGTTAACACAGTTTTTAGTGGTTGCATCTTTCCCGTTCGAACCCGCAGACTGACCGGGTGATCCGGGGGAATGAATGAATATTGCGCTGATTGGTTTGGGAATGGTTTCGGGTACGCATTTGGCTGCAATTCGGACATCGGATCAAGGCCTCAATCTTGCTGGCGTCCTTGGGCGCAATCCTGAAAAAGCAGCTGAGTTCGCGCAGCGAAACGACACCCGCGCGTTCAGCTCGGTCGAGGAAATCGCAAACGACCCAAACGTCGACTTTGCGATCATCGCAACCCCGCCCGATCAGCGCACAGAGTTGGTTCGGGTTCTTTCGACCGCTTCGAAACCGATCCTGATGGAAAAGCCCATCGAAAGAACGCTGGCCGCCGCGACAGCCATTGTCGAGCAGTGCGAGGCCTCTGGCGTGCCGCTGGGTATCGTCTTTCAGCACCGCGCCCGCGCCGCCTCGCAGGCGCTGAAATCAGCCATTGAACAGGGTGAGCTGGGCTCGATCGCCACGGTGGAGATCCGTGTCCCTTGGTGGCGTGATCAGAGCTACTATGAAGAGCCGGGTCGCGGCACTTACGCACGCGACGGAGGCGGTGTCATGATCTCGCAGGCAATCCACACGCTTGACCTTGCGATGTGGCTGCTGGGGCCGATCTCGGGCATTCAAGCCATGATGAGAAAAACTCCGTTACACGATCTCGAGGCCGAGGATTGGGCAGGTGCAATCTTTGAAACAGATAGCGGCGCAGTGGGTACCTTGATGGCGACAACGGCCGAATATCCCGGGGCCGCAGAGTCCATCACCATCCAGGGCACGAACGCCAAAGCGAATCTGGAGTCAGGTGTCCTGACCTTGACCACTTTCGATGGTCAGAAATCCACGTTTGGCGAAACGTCCGCCACAGGCGGCGGGCCCGATCCCATGGCGTTCACCCATGAATGGCACCAGGCGATCATAGAGGATTTTGCCAACGCACTCGCCGGTGTAACGCGACCCATGGCCACCGGACGCAGTGCCCTTTTGACCCACGCCGTCATAGACGCGATGCAGATCGCCAATCGAACCGGCCAGAAAACACGAGTCATCTCATGAGCCTGACCTGCGTCGCCCTTGGCCTGGACCACCGCCATATCTATGGCATGACCGAAAACATGCGCAAAATCGGAGTGGACTGCGTTGGCTATTGGACAAAAGGCGATCCGGAAACGCTGGCGGGCTACGTCAAAAGGTTTCCCGATATTCTGCGGCTGGCCCGACTGGAAGACGCCTTAACTTGCGGGGCGGATCTAGCGCTGATTTCGGCAATACCGGCAGATAGGGCCGCTTTGACAATCCGCGCCATGCAAAACGGCATGGACGTCATGAGCGACAAGCCGGGCTGTACGACGTTCGAGCAACTCGACCAGATCAAACGGGCGGTTGCGGACACCGGTCGCATCTGGTCGGTGAATTTTTCCGAAAGGTTTGAAACGCCCGTCAGCACCCGGGCGACCGAGTTGGTCGAGGCCGGTGCCATCGGGCGCGTGATCCAGACGGTCGGACTTGGCCCGCACCGATTGAACCGGGCAACCCGGCCGGAGTGGTTTTTTAAACGTGAACGCTATGGCGGTATTCTGACCGACATCGCCTCGCATCAGATCGATCAGTTCTTGCACTACACAGGTTCGGAAACCGCGGAAATCACAAACGCTTGTGTGGCGAACTACGCAAACCCCAAAGATCCCGGATTGCAGGATTTCGGAGAGCTCAATCTACGAAGCGAGAACGGCACCGGGTACATCCGGGTTGACTGGTTTACGCCGGATGCCCTGCCAAACTGGGGAGATGGTCGCCTGACGATCCTGGGCACCGAAGGCTATATCGAGTTGCGGAAATACGTTGATGTGGGTGGAGCCTCGGGAACAGACCATCTGATCCTCGTCAATGGTGAAACCTGCCAAAAGATCGACGCATCTGACGCCGGCCTTCCCTACTTTTCGCGCCTGGCCGATGACATCCGTAACCGGACCGAAACCGCGATGATCCAAACCCACTGCTTTACGGTCATGGAACTGGCATTGCACGCGCAGGAAATGGCGGAACGCAAATGATCAACGTTGCGATCCTTGGCGCAGGTATCGGTGCGCAACATATAAGCGCACTGGAACGGCTTGACCGCAAATTCCGCGTAACCGCCGTGGTCGATCAGAATACGGACCGGATCGAACAGATTCGACAGAACTCGGATTTTCGATCTCTGACCAACATTCAAGACGCGCTGGATGATCCGGAGATTGATGTCATCGACATCTGCCTGCCGCCCCATCTACATGTGCCGACCACTCTTGCGGCATTGGCCGCAGGAAAACACGTTTTCTGCGAAAAGCCCCTTGCGACCTCGATGCAGGATGTGGATCGGATCGCGGCAGCCGCCCACAGCACGGGCAAGCATGTGTTTCCGGTTTTTCAATACCGGTGGGGCCCGTCACTGGCCCAATTGCGCCACCTGCAACGCGCCGGCCTGACCGGAGCGGTCCAAACTGCCGCGCTTGAAACCCATTGGTCCCGAGGGGCAGATTATTACGCGGTGCCGTGGCGAGGAACATGGGCCGGTGAACGCGGCGGCGCAGTGCTTGGCCATGCCATCCACAACCATGATCTGCTGACACATATCGCGGGTGATATCGCCTGGGTGTCAGCAATGACCACAACGCGGGTCAACCCGATCGAGACCGAAGACTGCGCCGCGATCTGCTTTGGCATGGCTTCCGGAGCTTTGTGCACAAGCAATATCACACTAGGCGCCGCCACGGACGAAACCCGCCTGCGGTTCGTCTTTGAAAAGGTGACCGCCACCTCTGGCACGGAACCCTATGCGCCGGGTCAAACGCCTTGGACATTCGTTGCGCGGGACCCGGTGGATCAAGCCGCTATCGACGAGGCCCTTGCAGCCGCCGCTGCCGAACCAAAAGGTTTCGAAGGGTTCTTTACCGAAATCGGCAAGGCGCTGCGGTCCGAGGCAAATTCGGCCGTTACGCTGCAGGACGGCGCCGCGTCCATCGGCCTTGTGACTGCGATTTATTACGCGGCGCGCACCGGGCAGCGTGTTGCCCTTCCCATCAGGCCCGATCACCCGCTGTATGAAGGATGGCTGCCATGAAACAATGCTGGCGTTGGTTCGGACCCGATGATCCGATCGCTCTGGCCGATCTACATCAAGTCGGGGTTCAGGGCATCGTTACTGCGTTGCATCACATCCCGCCTGGACTGCCCTGGGACGAACCGAGCATCGCCGATCGGCAGGCAGTTCTGGCCGCTGCCGGGTACAGTTGGGACGTTGTCGAAAGCCTGCCCGTCTCCGAGGCGATCAAGACGCAGTCCGCAGACATAGCCGAACATCTGCAGGCGTATAAGTCCAGCCTCAGGGCCCTGTCCGCCCGTGGCGTCGAAGTCGTGTGCTACAACTTTATGCCGATCCTGGATTGGACACGCACCGCCCTTCGCTCCCCGCAGCCGCATGGCGGAACGGCCATGCTGTTCGACCTGACTGATTTTGCAGTTTTCGACATATATATTCTCGAACGTCCGGGCGCGTCGGAAGACTATTCCAACGACGTCCAGCAAACGGCCGAGGATCGCTTCTTGCGCCTGTCGGATGAATCCAAAGCCCAGTTGCAGCACAATGTCACTGCGGGGCTGCCCGGCGCCAACGATCAGTGGAGCGTGCAGGACGTGCGCTCTTTGTTGCGGACATATGCCGAGATAGACCGTGACCGGCTGCGCACAAACCTAATCGACTTCCTGTCTGAGGTCGCCCCGGTAGCTCAAGAATTGGGGTTGCGCTTGTGCTGTCACCCGGATGATCCACCCTTCTCGTTGCTCGGTCTGCCGCGGATCATGTCCAGTACTGAGGATTACGGCGCCGTGCTGGATGCGGTTGATATGCCCGCGAACGGCGCAACCTTGTGTACCGGATCGCTGGGTGTTTCCTCCGAATTCGATGGGCCGGACTTCGTACGCAGGCATGGCGGCCGGATTCACTTTGTTCACTTGCGAAATACCCGACGCATCGCGGGGTCGGACAGACAGAAGCCGGATTTCTATGAGGCTCCGCATCTGGAGGGCGACACCGACATGGTCGGCACCATTCGCGAGCTGATGAACGAACAACGCCGCCGCAAATCTCAAGGGCGGGACGACTGGCAAATTCCGATGCGACCCGACCACGGACAAGAGCTGCTGAGCGATCTGGGCGGACACAGCACTCCTGGCTATCCGCTGATCGGAAGAATGCGCGGGCTGGCGGAACTGCGCGGCATCATGGCGGCGTTTTCCTGACACGTCGGATCAGGCTGTTTCTTTCCGTCCGTAACACTTCTTTGCTTGCCTGTGCGCGGTATTCTTCGTTTACTTACGGCACGTAAACGGGCAGCGGGGTGTCTTCCGGACTCGCCCGACGTCTGTTCAAGACGCGTGAAACTCCCGCGAAAACCGATGCCTTGAGGCATCAATTTTCGAAACGTCTGCCAGACGGCAAAGACGGAAGAACGGGAGGAGTCCAAATGAAAACCACAGGCGTAATAGGTCTTGGCGACATGGGCAGCGGCCTTGCCAAGAACCTGATCAAGAATGGCTTTGAAACATCCGGTTTCGACCTGAGCGAGACACGCATGGCGGCATTTACCGACATGGGCGGCCTGCCCAAGGACAGCGTGGGACAGGTCGGTCGTCACGCCGCCAGCGTGTTTGTCATGGTGATGCACGGAGATCAGGCCCGCGATGTCATTCTGGGTGAAAACGGACTGGTTGCGAACATGGCCGAAGGCGGAACTGTCATCCTGTCGGCGACCATTACACCGGCCGAAGCAAGCGCCATCGGGCATGACATGGAGGGCTCCGGCATCCACCTGATCGACACTCCGGTCTCGGGTGGGTTTCCCGGCGCGCAGAACGGCACATTGACGATGATGGCTGCCGGTGCCGCTGATGTGCTGGACCAAAACGCCAAAGTCATGCAGGCAGTGTCGGCAACCATTCACCGGGTCGGAGAAAACGCCGGTGACGGGCAAACCGTGAAAGCCTGCCTGCAATCCCTTATCGGGTCGATCTTTTCCGCCACATTCGAGGCTGCGGCCCTGGCGGCCAAAGCCGGTGTCACCGGTCAGGCATTGCATGACGTGTTCTCATCCTCCAGCGCGGGGTGCGGCGTCGTGAATACCGCCCTTGAAAACATCATTGATCGCAAGTTCGAGGCTACCGGTAGTCATATCGCAACTATGCACAAGGACCTGACGATCTCTCTGGCACTGGCCGGTGCGTTGGGCGTTCCTATGCACACTGCCTCGTCCGCAATGCAGATCTTTCACGCCGGAAAAACCAAATACCCGAACGGCGACAACTGGGTGTGTACCCGCGTCATCGAAGAGATCGTTGGCGCAGAATTGCATCGCTGAGAGGACCGGATATGAAACTAGGTGTGATTTGCGACGGCATTTCCCGCGATCTGCGGCAGGCCGTGGACGTAATGGACGAATTCGGCCTGGACTATGCAGAGCTACAGTTCGTGGGCGACACCGAGGTCGGGGACCATTCCCCGCAGGAAATTGCCGAGATCGACGCGCTCTTGCGCGACCGGGGCAAGCTTGTGTCGTGTCTGTCGCGCCATATCTTTGCGGGGATGACAGCTGCCAACAGGCCCGGCGACAACCTGCACACCCGACACATGGACGCCTTGAAACGCGTGATCGACATGGCGCATATCGTGGGGTCTCCGCTGGTTCGGATCATGACCCAACGAAAAGAGCAGATACTCTGGGGAAAAAACGGCGCCGAGAAGTGGAACGTGGCGCATGGGGTATGGGACTCGATGCCGCCGCTGATCGCGCCGGCGGTTGAACTTGCCAGGGCTGAGGGCGTGACGCTTGTCGTAGAAACCGGAAACGGCACGCTGGTCAATTCCAACTATACAGCCCGCAAACTGATCGACGAGTTGGATGCAAAGGATGCGTTGAAGGTACTTTGGGACCCCGGAAACAACTGCTGGTGCCATGAACTGGCATACCCGGACGGTTACGAAGAACTGCGCGGCGGCTATTTAGGTCACATTCACATCAAGGACGTAAAGGTCGACACGCCACGGGCAACGCTGGAAGTGCGCCGTATGGGGGAAGGTCAGCTTGCGCCTCTGTTCCAACCCATCGCGGACGCGCTCAGATCCGACGGCTATGATGGCGTCATTTCTTTCGAGAGCGTTTATCATCCCGGCAACGGAAACTTCGAAGATGGGTTTCGTCTGTGTGTGGACAGGTTCAAAAGCCTGTTCGCATGAATGAAGCGCCATTGTACTTTACAAATCATATACTTAAGCCTCAAAGTTGAATGCCGAATGGGGTGCGGAAAGCTGGGCGCATTCGCGCAAAATCAAGGAAAGGATCTGATGGATGAAGCAAGAGTTTTTTGAGCTGTCCATTGAAACGCCCGGCAAATCCCTCACCGACATCAGCGGGGTGGTTCAGGGTGCGGTGTCTGACCATGAACTTGGCTCGGGCCTGCTGACCCTTTGGTGCGTCCACACCGGTGCCGCGCTGTTGGTTCAGGCCAATGCCGATCCCGAGGTGGTCAAGGATATCGAGACGTTCTTCGAAGAACTGGTCTCCAAATCATCAGGCAAATATCACCATCGCCCGAGCGAAGACGACAACGCGCCATCGCATTTGCGGGCGCTGTTGACGCAAACGCAGGTGTCCATCCCGGTCGAACAGGGGCAGCTTCCGCTGGGCCGCGTACAAAGCCTGTATCTCTTCGAACATCGCGAGGCACCCAAGACACGACGATTGAAGGTGCACTACATCGGGACGTGATGCCTTGGGTCACATGGAGAGTTGACGGTGTTACCGCCCCATCCAGCCCCCGTCGACAACAAGGATTTCACCGTTGACGTAGTCCGACGCTGCAGAAGCCAAAAAGACTACAGGTCCGGCAAAATCACCAGGCGTACCCCAACGGCCTTGGGGTGTTCGTTCCAGAATCGACTTTGATCGGACCGGATCGTCCTGCAGGGCTTGGGTATTGTCGGTCGCGATGTAGCCGGGGGCGATTGCATTCACGTTCACACCCTGCCCGGCCCACTCATTGGCCAGGGCCTTCGTCAGCTGTCCAATCCCACCTTTCGAGGCCGCATATCCGGGAACGGTGATGCCGCCCTGAAACGTCAGCAGCGAGGCGGTGAAGATGATCTTGCCCGAGCCGCGCGCCAGCATGTCCTTGCCGATCTCGCGAGACAGAACGAACTGCGAGGACAGGTTCACCTCGATCACTTCGTCCCACCAGTCGTCCGGGTGTTCAGTGGCGGGTTTTCGTTTGATCGTGCCGGCATTGTTGACAAGGATATCAGGAGTTTGTCCGTCGGCCCTCAACTGATCAATGAACGCATGAAGCGCAGCGCGATCCGAGAAGTCGCATTGGTAAGCCCGGAAACTGCGTCCCATCGCTGTCACGGCTTTTTCGACATCCGCCCCGGACAGCTCAAGCGAGGCGGACACTCCGATTATATCGGCTCCAGCCGATGCCAATGCCTCGGCCATTCCGCGCCCGATACCGCGTTTGCACCCAGTCACAAGGGCCGTCGTTCCCGTCAGGTCGAAACTTTTCAAAACACTCATGAACGCGGTCCTACTTCGATCAGGCTTTTCATTGCGGTTGGGCTGCGATCCAGTGCTTCGAACGCGGCCTGGATGTCTGCCAGAGGGCTGACGTCAGTAATCACAACATCCGCGTCCACTCCGCCCGAGGCGACAACTGCAATGGCTTTCTCGTAATCCTCTGGCTCATAGACCCGAGCACCGATCAGTTGCAGCTCTCGCCAGAAGAACTGGAACAGGTCTATCTGGGGCTTTTGTGCATGGATCGCGACCATCACGATCCGGGCCCGAGTCGCGGCAACGGCGGTCATCGCATCAACTCCGGGCTGCGTTCCCGACACCTCGAAAACCACATCAGCGCCTTTGTCGCCCGTGCGCGCGTTGATTGTGGACACCAGGTCGGTTTCGATTGGGTTTATCGTGTCAAAACCAAGTTTTTCAGCAATCGCAAGACGGTTCGGATTCACTTCGGAAATCACGACATTTCCACCCGCATCCCGCGCAACCATGGCAACCAGGATGCCGATCGGGCCGCCGCCGATAACGACAACGTCCTCGCCAGGTTGCAGGCCAGACAGCCGCACATCGTGGCAGGCAACGGCGACCGGCTCGATCAGCGCCGCGTGATCCATGCGCAAGTCGTCTGGCAGAATGTGCAACGTATGGGCCGGAACGGTCCAGATCTCTTGCATGGCGCCATCGGTGTCGAGGCCGAGAAATTTGAGATTTTGGCAGATATGCTGATGCCCCCGCTTGCAGGCCGGGCATTCGCCACAATGATCAAGCGGCCGGACAACGACCTTCTGGCCGGGTTGGACCGTATGCACCCCCTCGCCCACTGCTTCAACGACACCAGACATCTCGTGCCCGATCACCCGGTTTAGACCGACACGGGCATCCATGTTGCCGTGATAGACGTGCATATCCGTCCCACAAATCCCGCAATAGGCAACGCGAATGACGGCCTCGCCGGGGCCCGGAGCTTTCGCTTGGGCCTGTTCCACGGCAAAGCTCTTGTTGCCCCGATAATACGCCGCAGAAATCGTCTGGGTCGTCATGTATGCATCTCCCTGTGTTCTATATTCAGTTTGTCCCAGTCGAATTCCACTCCGGTTCCCGGAGTATCCGGGGCCACGGCCATACAGTCTTCCACAACCAGCGGACGGGTCGTGTACTGATCTATCGGGAATGAGTGTACTTCTAGCCACCCTGCGTTGGGTTGCGCGGCAACAAGGCTGACGTGCAGCTCCTGCATCCCATGACTGCAAACCGGAATGTCGTGCTGTGCGCTCAGCGCGGCCACGCGCAACCAGCCGGTGATCCCGCCGCAATTTGAAGCATCGGGCTGGATGAAACTCAGCTTCGCGTCATCAAAGGCGTACTCGAATTCGTGAATCGTGTGCAGGTTTTCACCCATAGCAAGGGGCACGCCCGTGGCTTCGGCAATTCGGCCATAGCCTTTGTAATCGTCTGGAATTGTCGGTTCCTCGAACCACAGGATATCGCAGTCGGCGAACCCTCGGGCTGCCACGATGGCCTGCTCGACGCTCATGGAGTAATTCGCGTCGACCATGAAGAACCGGTCCGGCCCCAACATTTCGCGCACCGCCCGGGCCCGCGCCAGATCATCGGCCAGATCCGGTTGACCGACCTTGATCTTGACCGCGTTGAACCCACGCGCAAGGTAGCCTTCGGTCTGCAACAGCAGTTTCTCCAACGAGAAATTCAGGTCGATCCCGCCGGCGTAGGCCTTGCACCGTTTGGACGCTCCACCAGCCATTTGCCATAGTGGTGCATTCTGCGTTCGGCCGCGAATGTCCCAAAGGGCAATATCCACGGCCGAAATGGCGAACGAGGCGATCCCACCCCGTGCCACATAGTGCACATGCCATTGCATGGCATCGTACAGGCTTTCGATCTGTTCGGCGCCTTGTCCAACCAGGAACGGCGCTAGATCATGCTGGATCATCGCCAAGATGGCATGACCGCCCTTGCCGCCCGTATAGGTATACCCAACCCCCTCAACCCCATCCGACGTTTGAATGGTAACGGTGATCAATTGAAAGAACGTGTGATCGCCATGTTTGGCATCGACCAGGACTTCGGCGAGCGGGACGTTGAACAGCCGCGCTGAAACACTTTCTATGCGATTCACGAACCCAAGACCTTCTGCTGCCTGGCAATAACCCGAGACTGTAAGAGGATGACCACAAAAAGAAAGCCTCCACGTATGACCATCTGCCAATAGGCGCTGAAACTGATGGTCCCCTGACCGTTTTCAAAGTTCAGAACGTTGAACACCAGACCCAGCAAAAGCGCTCCGGCCACGGTCGCAGGGATCGAACCCATCCCACCTGTCAACAAGGTGCCGCCCACAACAACGGACGCGATGGCCGACAATTCCCATCCGATGCCCTCAAGGGGTTGTCCGGCTCCAAAACCCGAGGCCAGAAAGACGCCAGCCAGCCCTGCGCAGCCGCCCGAAAGCAGGTAGACGAAAGCCTTGGCGCGATTCACCTTCAGACCCATGAGGTTCGAGGCATCCTCGCTGCCACCGATCGCCAAGACGGTCCGCCCGATGGTTGTTCTTTCCAGCACCAGCCAAAGTGCCAGCGTCAGTCCGGCTACGATGACGATTGCCCATGGAAACAGGCCAAACGCCTGCCCCATGCCAAGCTTGGTGAAGTTCGACCCCCAATCGACCGAAATTGTCTGAGCGCCCGAAATCACCAATGCGCCGCCTTTGGCGGCTAGCATGGTTGCCAGTGTGGCGATGAAGGGCGGGATCCGAAGGATGATTATGCAAAAGGCGTTGATCGCTCCGAAGCCAACGCCGGCAAGAACGGCCCCCGGCAGCGCAATCTGAATCCCGTAGGGGCTGAGATAGGCCGCAACAACCGACGTAAAGGCCGCCACGGATCCGACCGACAAATCAATCCCGCCGGTCATGATCACGAAGCACATGCCCAGCGCGATCGCAATGAACATCGCGTTGTAATTCAGGAAAGACGAGAAATTGTAGGCGCTTCCAAAGTTGTCATAGCGCATCAGCCCAAACAGGATCAAAGTCAGCAGTGCGATCCACACCGTCACCGAAGCCGAATTGCGCCGAAGGTATTTTCGCAGGTCAAAAGCCGTTTCATCCAACACCAATCATGCCCTCCGGAATTGCTGGACCCAAACGGCCAGGATAATGATGACGGCTTTGGCGATTAGTGCAACTTCGTCCTCTACCCCGTTGGCCAACAACGTATATTTGACCAATTGGATGATAACGGCTCCCAGTATGGCACCGAAGATCGGCGCCCGCCCGCCTTGCAAAAGAGCCCCGCCAACAACCGCGGCCGCGATGGCATCAAGCTCCATAAGATTACCGTTGCGCGCCGCGTCCGAAGCCGAGTTGATAGCAACGACGATCAGCCCCGCCAGACCCGCAAGCACGGCGCAGATGACATAGGCCCCAATCTTGACCCGCCGGACAGGACCGCCCGACAGATAGGCCGCGCGTTCATTGCCGCCGATAGCCAGCAGGTAACGACCCCAAGTGGTTCTGGTGATAGCCCAAAACAGAACACAGGCAATGACCAGCGCCAGCCACCCTTGGAACGGCAAGCCAAGCACTTTGCCGGTTCCAAGATAACTGAATGAAGGGTTGGAAAACGTCTGCAGGTTCCCGTTCGTCAAGACTTGGGCAATACCGCGACCCGAGATAAAGAGAATGAGCGTCGCAATAATGGGTTGCACATTCAACACGGCAACCATCACACCGTTGAACACCCCGCATAGCCCGGCGATAAACAGCGGTAGGACAATGGCCAAAGTGACGCCCAGCATCGGATAGGCAGCGCCCAGATCCGACAGGAAAATCAGCGGAGCAACTGCCCCCGCCAGTGCCATGACCGCACCGACCGAAAGATCGATACCACCCGTGGCGATCACCAGCGTCATGCCCATGGCCACGATGGCGATCGTGGCAACCTGGCTGATATTCACGAACAATGTTTGCAGTTGCAGGAAATTGGGGGTGAAAAACGCGTTGAACACCAATAAGGCGACCAACGCGGCGATGCCGCCGTGAAAGCGGAAGGGCATTGAGGCGACCCGTTGCGGCAACTTCATTGCTCGGTCCATGAACCAGATCCTCCTTCATGATGCGCAAGCGCGCGCACCAGTATGTTCTCGGTAATCCCGGGGTTGGTCAGTTCCTTGACCGAGCGCCCCTCGTGCATGACCACGATGCGGTCGGCGCCTTCTACCAGTTCTTCGAATTCTGAACTGATGAGGACCACGCCAAACCCCTTCTCGACGTAAGACCGAATGAACGATTGGATCTCTCGCTTGGCGCCGACATCCACGCCTCGGGTCGGCTCATCGAGTATCAGGATGTCGGGCTGCGTCGCCAGCCAACGGGCAAGCAGCACCTTCTGCTGGTTGCCGCCGGACAACTCGCGAATGGGTTGGTCCATATGCGCCGCCTTGATGCCCAGATCGTCGATGAAGGCCTGAACGATCTCGCGCTCGCGGGCAAAATCGATCTGACCACGGCTGGCTAGTTTCGGCAACAGGGCCAACGTTATGTTCTCACGCACGGACATGTCGGGAATAATCCCTTCGGCCTTGCGATCTTCGGTCAGAAAGCCGACCCCGTTTGCTATCGCTTCACCCGGTCCGGACGGTTGCCCGACCGCACCGTGTATCTCGATTGCGCCGCTGAGTGCTCCGTCCACTCCGAACAAGGCCCGCGTCGCCTCAGTCCGGCCTGAGCCCAGCAGCCCGCCCAGCCCAACAATTTCCCCGCGGTGGAGCGTGAGGTCGAAATGCGTCAGTCGTGGGCCAGTCGAAACAGAGTCGGCCCGCAGAACGATATCGCCTTTCTTAGCCTTGGCGCCGGCGAAGTCCGTCAAACCGTCTGCCGCAATCTCGTCCTTGTTGCGGCCCAGCATGTCCGCGATCATTTCCAGCTTGGTCGTGTCCTGGACATTGCGAGTGCTGACAGTGCGCCCGTCGCGCATCGTTGTGACCCGATCGCAGATCTGGAACAGCTCATCGAGGAAATGCGAGACATACAGAACGGACACGCCCTGTTTCTTCAACTCGCGCACCACACCGAACAAAACCTCGACCTCGCTGGCATCAAGCGACGACGTCGGCTCGTCCATAATGACCAGCTTCGCGTCCAGCGACACCGCTCGCGCTATCGCGACCAACTGCTGGATCGCAGTCGAGAAATTCCCCAGAGGCTCGGTTACGTCGATATCTATGCCAAAGCGCGCAAGAACCTCGCGTGCGCGCCTGTTACACTCGCGCCAGTCGACCAGAAAGCCCAGGCGTTTGGGCTCGTACCCCATGATGATGTTCTCGGTCACTGACCGCAGCGGCACCAGGTTGAGCTCTTGATAGATTGTGGCAATTCCGTATTTCTGCGCTTCGCGCGGGGTAGAAATGCGGCTTGGCGCGCCCGTCAGATAGACGTCACCGGCATCCCGGCCGTAAACTCCGGTAAGGACCTTGATCATCGTCGATTTGCCGGCACCGTTCTGCCCGATGAGTGCGTGAACTTCGCCGGGTGCTATTTCCAGACTGGCCTGGCTGAGTGCTGGAACCTCAGCAAAAGACTTGTCGATCCCCGACATCGAAACGAGCGCGTTCATGATATCTCGTACTCCAATTGCTTGCGGGCAGCGCTGACACTCAGCCAGCACCACCCAACAGGGAGAATCAATAGGCTTCGTCGATGTGATCAGCGGCGTTGTCTTGCGTAAAGATCCGGTCTTCGACCTTTACCCACTCAGGGATCTGCTCGCCCGCCGCATACTTCTTCATGACATCACAAGCCAATGGGCCAAAGAAGGGGGAGCTTTCTACGGTCACGCCCATCTTGCCATCGATAATTGCCTGAAGCGCATCACGCGTTCCATCAATCGAAACGATGGTCACGTCCTCGCCTGGCTTGCGGCCGGCCAGTTCCAGAGCCTGGATCGCGCCGATCGCCATCTCGTCATTGTGGGCGTAGACCACGTTCACGTCGGGGTGCGCCTGTAGCAGGGTTTCCATCACCTGACGACCCAGATCGCGCGCAAAGTCACCGGTCTGAGAAGCCACGATCTCAAAGCGGTCGTCCGCTGCGATCGCGTCGTCGAAACCCTTTTTACGGTCATTTGCAGGTGAAGAACCAGTTGTGCCCTCCAACTGGACGATAACGCCCTGGTCGCCGTCAAAATTGTCCATCAGCCATTGCGCGGCCCGGTTGCCCTGATCAATGAAGTCCGATCCTAGGAATGCTACGAAATGCTCGCCTGGCTTGGCGACGGCCGGATCAACCGAGCGGTCCACGAGAAAAGTCGGAATGCCGGCGGCGCGTGCTTTCATAACGGCCGGAATCAGTGGCTTTTCTTCCCTTGGAGGCAGAAACAGAACGTCGATGCCTTGTGCGATCATGCTGTCCACATCTGCTACCTGCTTGGCCGCTGATCCAGCTGCATCCGTCGCGACAAGGTCCCAGCCGCAGGCCTCGGCCGTGTCATGGAACGATTTGGTCTCGGCAATACGCCACGGATTGTTCGACTCCATCTGCGCAAAGCCGACTTTGTAGCGCTCCTTCTGCTCAAGCTGTGGCAGATCCTGCGCTATCGCAGTCGTGCCCAACAGCGCACCCGCGACAACCGTCGAGATCAAAAGAGTTCTGCGTTTCATGGTTATTCCTCCTCCATTGGTGCGGTCGCCTCCGTTTTGACCGCGAGTTTTAGGTCATGCCCAATTCATGTAAGTCGTCTGCTTCCTCAGATAGCCATCGAAGCCATAAGCGCCGTCTTCACCCCCAACCCCGGACATACCCCAACCGGTATGAAATCCCTGCACGGCCTCGCCATTGGAGCGGTTCAGGTACAATTCGCCGAACTTCAAACGGCTCGGGGCTTCCATCAATCGCCGGTGCGATGCCGTAAAGAGATAGGCAGACAGCCCGAATGATGTGTCATTCGCTGCGTCTATCGCCTGATCAAAATCATCGACTCGCATTGCTGTCGCCACGGGGCCAAAGACCTCCTCTTGCATCGCGGCATTGCCGTTGTCTGAGACCTCAAGAACCGTCGGGGACATCCAGTGCCCCTTATGGTGCGCCCCGTCCGTCAGGGGCCCGCCTGCAAGATGAACCGTGGCGCCTTCGGCGATGCTGCGCTGGATGATCTCGACGACCTTGGTCACTTCGGCCTTGCTGACTTTGGGACCCAAATCGCAGTCGTCCATCGGATCCCCGATCGACAAAGCGCGGGCCGCGGACACGAATTTTTCCAGGAACTGATCCGCAATGCCGCGATGCAGATACATACGCTCGTTGCAGGTGCAAATCTGGCCGCAATTGGCAAACCGGGCGGCAATGGCGGCCGAAACGGCGGCGTCAATATCCGCATCCTCCATCACGATGAACGGAGCCTTACCGCCAAGCTCGAGCCGGACAACCTTGATCCGGTTGGCCGCAGCGCGAAAAATCTCTTTCCCGGCGCGTGTGCTGCCGGTCATTGTAATCAGTGAAGTATCGGGGTGTTCGACCAACCGCTGCCCTACCACCGGCCCCTTGCCTGTCAGAACATTAAGAACACCAGGCGGAAACCCGACCTTGTTGGCAAGCTCGGCGACCGCAAGACCGGACAGCGGCGTGATTTCGTGCCCCAACAGAACAACGGTGTTGCCCGCGACCAGCGCGGGTCCGACCTTCCTGGCGGCCAATGCCAACGGATAGTTCCAGGCTGTCAACGCAACAACAACGCCATAAGGATGACGCCGGATCTGGATTTCCTCGGACTCGTTGTCCGATGCAACTATGTCACCCGAAATCCTCCGGGCCTCTTCAGCCGCATGGCAAAGAAAGGTGACGGCAGCATCCACTTCACCTCGGGCTTGCGAGATCGGCTTGCCCTGCTCGGCGGTTATCAGAGCAGCCAAACGACCGGCGTCGACCCGGACGGCCTCAGCGAGTCTCAGGACCAGCCGAGCCCGCTCGATCGCCGGGCGCGAGGACCACGAGCCAAAAGCCCGATGGGCCGCCTCGACCGACGCATCCGCGTGAGCGGCGGCGCCATCTGGAACCAGCGCAACGATCTCTTCATTTGCAGGGTTTTCGACAACAACCGTGTCCGCGTCAAAGTCGACAAAGCGGCCATCGATGAACATCGAATGCCGAACGACTGGACCCAGCTCCCCTACTACAGACCGCAATTTCGCCTCCCGCGCTTGCTCGGTCAAACCACAATGGCGACCGCACCACCGATCAAAACACTAATAATATTATTTCGTCAACACTAATATTAATTACTATCAACTAATATTAGTTGCACGTCCTCCGCATAGTCGATAAAAAGGATACGAACAAAAAGGTTGAACGATGAACGATCAAGCGAACAAGGCCGGGCAACACAGGGGTGTAGGACGAGTCGCGGGCCGGCAGCGCATAACGATGCACGACATTGCACGCGTCGCCGGATGCTCACAAACGACAGTATCGCTGGTTCTGAACAAGAACGATTCCGTCAAAATCTCCGAGGACACAAAGCAACGAGTCCTGGATGCCGCCAACACGCTTGGATACGCCATGCCCTCTCAACTCAGGAAACCCCAGGACAGCGCGCGCCGGCCCGCGGCGCTGGACGGGACCATCGCTTTCGTCGTGGATGATCTGGCGTCAAGCCCCGAAATGGTGAACGCTTTTAACGGGGTGAAACAGGCCGTTCGGGACACCGGTAATCTTGTATTGCTGGCAGAAACCCAAAACGACCCCGAGGTCGAGCCCAATACGCTCCGGTATTTCCTCGACCAACAGGTTGCGGGCATCATTTACGCAACCGTTTTCACCCGGCGGGTGGTCGTTCCGGAAATCCTCAGGCAGACCGCAACCCCGGTTATGCTACTGAACTGCTTTTGCGACGACCTCTCCTTTCCTGCGGTGATCCCCGGCGAAGTCGCTGCTGGACATACGGCGACCAACGCCCTGATCAAGGCCGGGCACAAACGGATCGCCACAATAACCGGTGAGCCGTTCATGGAATGCGCCGCTGGACGAACGACCGGGTACAGAAACGCCTTGGCTTCCGCCGACATTCCGTTCGACGAGGACTTGGTTGTCGAAGGCAATTGGTTGCCCAGCGCCGGATATGCCGCCACGCGTGAATTGATGGATCTGCCCTCTCCGCCAACCGCCATTTTCTGTCAGAATGACCGCATGGCAATCGGTTGCTATGAGGCACTCAAGGAACTTGGCCTTTCAATCCCCGAGGACATCTCGGTCATCGGATTTGACGATGACGAAACCGCGCGGCACCTGTCGCCACCCCTGACCTCGATGATCCTTCCCACCCGGGCGATGGGACGCTGGGTCGTCGAACAGCTATTCCACGGGCCGACGGATGGTCAGAGGCACCCACTCGTAAAGCTTGAATGCGAACTGGTCGAGCGCGACTCGATCAGCGAACCCAAACGCCGGACCTGAAGGCGAAATCATGACGGAAACCTTCGATCACATCGTAATCGGCGGCGGCTCTGCCGGCGCCGCAGCTGCAGCGCGACTGGTCAACCAGGGCAAGTGCAGGGTTCTGTTGCTGGAGGCCGGGCATTCGCACCGCCATCCGTTGCTGGACATGCCGCCGGGTATCTTCAAGATGATCAACGGGTCCAAGTTCATGACCTATCACCAGACCGAACCGCAGGACCACCTTGACGGCCGCGTGCATGACATTCCGCAGGCCAACGTACTTGGCGGCGGGTCGTCCGTGAATGCGCAGGTCTATATGCGCGGTCGCCCTTCCGATTATGACGCTTGGAACGACCTACTCCGAAATACCAACGACAGGGTTGGTTGGGGATGGGACGATGTGCTGCCCTATTTCCGCAGGATGGAAGACAACAACAGACTTCACAATGACCTGCATGGCAGCAACGGTCCGCTGCAGGTCTCGGATCCGGGGCATATCGACGAAATGTCCCGTTGGTTCGTTCAGTCGGTGCAGGCCCTTGGCGAACCATTCAACACTGACTTCAACGGCGCAACACAGCGCGGTGTCGGCTTCTATCAATTCACCAATCGCGCCGGAAAGCGCAGCTCGTCAGCTTATGCTTTCCTCGACCCTCTCGAGAAAAACTCTAATTTGATCGTCCGGCTTGGCGCAACGGTCAGCAAAGTCATTGTCGAAAACGACAGGGCTGTCGGTGTGCAGTATCGCGACAAACACGGGTTCCACACCGTCCAGTGTGATGGTGAGATTGTCCTTGCGGCGGGCGCTCTGGTCACGCCGAAAATCCTATTGCTGTCGGGTATCGGACCGGATGCACATCTTGCCGAACACGATATTCCCGTGGTCTGCTCAGTGCCTGGGGTCGGCCAGAACTTGATCGACCACCCCGAAGTTCCAATCACCGCCTTTGCAAACGGTCCATACGGATATTTCAAACAAGGTGAAGGCTGGCGGATGCTGCGAAACGGCATACAGTTCAAACTGTTCGGCAGCGGCCCCGTGACTTCGGCCGGGGTCGAAGCCGGCGCGTTCGTCAATCCTTCGGCTCCTGATGGAGAACCAACCATCCAAGCCTTTTGCGTTCCCATCGTATATCTGGATCGCGACGCGCTGGACGAGGTGCAGGATGACTTTGGCCTGACCGTTACGACCGTCGTGGTCAAACCGAAATCACGCGGAGAGGTTCAGCTTCGTTCGAACGATCCTCTCGCCATGCCTGTGGTCTCGCCCAACCTTCTGAAGCATGAAGACGACATGCAAGAGATGATCCGGGGACAGCGGTTCTTTCGCCAGGCATTCACGTCCGGCCCGCTTGCACAAAGGATCCGCGAAATCGTCATTCCGATAGCGGACGACGAACAGACGCTGCGAGCACATTGTAAGAGATTCGTAAAAACCAACTATCACCCGGCGGGCACTGCCAAAATGGGCCGGGACGGCGACGGTATGGCAGTGCTGGACGCCAGAATGCGTGTGCGCGGGATCGAGCGCTTACGGGTTTGCGACATGTCCGCAGTGCCTGACATCAACGCCGGCAACACAAACGCACCTGCCATGATGCTTGGCGAACGATGCGCCGACCTGATCCTTGGCATCGGATCAGCACGCGAGGGACGCAATTCTTAACCTAAGCTGCGGCGTCGTCCGTCATTGATCCGATTTCTGGCGCAAAAAATGGCGTCGCGCTGCCCGCCCGACCGAAAACGGATTTTCCTAGATGTTTTCCGACTAATTCGAACTAGCCTCAGTTTGCCGCGGAAACCGCGAACCTATCCGGAACAAAGTTGACGCCACTCTCTAAGGGCGGCGGCGCGGGTCAGCTTGAATGTATCTCTGCTGGTGAGATCGCTCCTTGTTAAAGTGGTTGTAGACGGAGGAATGGACGGAGGCGAATGTCTGTAAACTTCGCACCCGCCTGAACCGCTGCATTACGCGTTCGCGTCGTCGAAACGGCAGGTGCGAATTCTCGACGCGGTTGTTGAGCCACCTGCCCGTCTGTTGTTTTTCAAGCGCGCCCAGTTCTCTGAGAGCGGCTCTGTATGAGGCAAAGCGATCCGTGACGATGGTTTCCGCTTTGCCGTGTCGCTTCATCAATTTCTCAAGGAATTTCAATGCTGCAGCATTGTTTTGGCGCTTGGTGACAACAGCTTCCAGTACCTCGCCTTCCTGATAAACGGCCCGCCAAATATAATGCCGCTTGCCATTTACCTTCACGAAGACCTCGTCGACGTGCCACTTCCATTTGGAGAACGCGCGCAGCAGCTGAACACGTTTCCGCCTTATATCAGCAGCAAACATCGGGCCAAACCTGTGCCACCAAAATCGAACAGTTTCGTGGCTCACGTCGATGCCTCGCTCGTGCACCAGATCTTCGACATTCCGAAGCGAGAGCGGGAAAGGATGTACAGCATCACCGCAAAGCGGATGATCTCGGGACTGGTTTTGAAGCATTTAAATGGTGATCGTCTTTCCATCCACAAAGGCTATGAATGCCCCCTGCCCGCCTCAAGCCAAGTTCTTCTGACAAAACCTACATTGCAGCGATTCAGACATCAGTCAGAGAGCCTTGCGCGCCAGACCTCAAATCGTTCAAGAACGTCTGGGTCGGTTGCAGGATAAAGTCCGATTACGGGGGTGTTTTTTCGCACTTCTTCCAGAACGAAGCGTTCGAACAACTCCATTGGGCCTGCCTCGATCGCAATGTCATCGGCGAGGTGACGTGGGATAATCATGACACCATCGCTGTCACCCAGAACGATGTCACCAGGATAGACCGCCACGCCGCCACACCCGATTGGCAAACCGACATCAACCGCATGATGTTTCGTAAGGTTGGTTGGGGCAGATGGTTTTGCGGCAAAGACTGGCATCTCAAGTGCTGCGGCACCGTCGGCGTCGCGAATGCCACCATCCGTGACAACGCCCGCTGCTCCGCGCATTTCTAGTCGCGTCAAAAGGATCGAACCTGCCGAGGCCGCCGATGCATCCTGCCGACAATCCATGACCAATACCGCGCGTTCAGGACATGTTTCCACGGCCACGCGCTGCGGGTGATCTGGCTCACGAAACGCCTCGATCGGGTCGGTGTCAGGCCGTGCAGGAATGTAGCGCAGTGTAAAAGCCGGGCCGACAAGGGAGGGCCTACCCTTGCCCAATGGGGCAACGCCTTGAACATAGGCGTTTTGATAACCGCGTTTGTAAAGCAGCGTGGCTACAGTCGCTGTGCTGACCTTTGACAAGCGATCAAGCGTATCCGGATGCAGTTTGATCGTTTCGGCAGGCTGAGGGTTCGGCAAGGGCTGGATCCTTCTGCTAAGGCTGTAGACAACTGTCGAGCAGGCTTTGGTTGATGGGAACAAGTGCACCTTTGCCTTGCACGACATGCCCTGCCAGTTTGCAGGCCAGCGCTATGCTGTCAGGTAAGGGTGTATCTGTTGCCAGTCCTGCCAGAATGCCAGCGTTGAAACTGTCGCCTGCAGCCGTCGTATCCACAACCGAGGCCAGAGGCGGAACATGGACTGAGCCCTCTGCGCCGCCGGTACGATAAAGGACCGTTTCTGCACCATTCTTGACAACGATCGTTTCCGCGCCCGCCCTTGCATAGCGCTGCAAAGTGGCCGCGGGGTCCTTGTCGCTGAACCAACGTGCCTCGTCCTCGAACGATGGCAAAGCGATATCGCTAACTGCGGCGGCCTGCATGATGTTCTCGGTCATCTCAGAGGGGCTGTCCCAAAGATGCGGGCGCAGATTGGGGTCGAAGGCAATCCGTTTTCCGGCGCGCCGCGCTGACTGAGCAACGTCGAGCAAGGCGGCGCGGCCTTCAAGGTTCAAGATTGCCAGAGTGATGCCCGAGAAATAGATGAGATCTGATTGCGTCATGGCGTGGGCAAGTGCTTGCTTGTCTTGGGCCAATAGGCGTGCGGCCGACTGGCCGCGCCAATAGGTAAAACTGCGTTCACCGTTGTTTAGCGTGATAAGATACAACCCCACTGAACGGTTTGGCACGATCCGCACCTGCTGGGTGTTGACCCCGCTTTCGCGCATCGAATCCAGCATCCGGGACGAGATGGCATCATTTCCGACGGCGGTAAAATAGGACAAGGGCGTTTCGGGTGTGAGTTGGGCCAGATACCAAGCCGTATTGAACGTGTCTCCGGCGAACCCCATTTGATACGTGCTTGGCGCGTCAGTTGGGGCCATTTCGGCCATGCATTCACCTATCGCGAGAATTCGCATAATCCGGTTTCCAGTACTTCGAAGTTTGACAAACGGTAGCGTTCGACTGTCAGGTAACCTGTTTTGCAGAGGTCACGAGAACAGCATTCCACCATTGATATCGACATTGGTCCCGGTCAGATAAGCCGAGTCCTCGCTTGCCAGAAACGCCACGAGGTTCGCAACGTCCTGAGACTGGCCTTGCCGCTTGAGCGGCGCAGCAGCTTCTAGCCCGCGACGGCCTGCATCGGGAGTATGGATGTTATGGAAATCCGTATCGATCATGCCTGGGCAGATTGCATTGACACGGATATCGGGACCCAGTTCTTTTGCAAGACTACGGGTGAGCGTCATGACCCCGCCTTTTGACGTTGCATAAGCCGACGCACCCGGGCCACCACCGTCGCGACCCGCCTGACTGGCGATGTTTACAATGGCCCCGGATTTCATATGCAGCAGTGCCGCTTTGACCATAAGAAACGTGCTGGTCAGGTTGAGATCCATGACAGCCTGCCAATGCTCAAGCGACATCTCGGTGATTTTCTTGCGCGCGATCAATCCTCCGGCATTGTTCACCAGAATGTCCAGGCTGCCATAGGTATCGACCGTCTTGGCGATCAACGCATCGACCTCTTCGGGTTTGTTCAGGTCGCCTTGCATTGCAAACGCCTGTCCACCGATCTTTTTGATCTCGGCTACGGTTTCCTCGGCGCCGGCACTACTGGCGAAGTAGTTCACCGCGACCTTCACCCCTTCGGAGGCGAGTTTGACAGCGCAGGCGCGCCCGATATCGCGGCCACCACCCGTGACAATTGCGGTCTTTCCCTGAAGTCTCATGGTTGCTTTTTCCCGTTCAATTGGTGCTGCTATGCGTGACTGATGGATCTGACGCTAAAGCTTGGCAAAATAGTCGAAGATTTCCGGCACGTTGCCGTCGCCCATGCCTGCGTCCGCGGCTGCCTGAAGGTTGTTCGCGGTTCCTTCAGCGATCTCGGCACGAGTGCCCACGTCCTCGGCCAGCTTCAGGAAGTAACCAAGATCCTTGTTGGCGTTGTTAATCGAAAACCCCAAATCGCTGACACCATCCACCGCGTAGTTCTTACAAAAGTGCATAAAGGGGGAATTGGACGGTCCAGCTGACATGATGTCAAAAAGCTGCTGTTTGTTTACACCTGAGCGTTCAGCCACAGCAAAGGCTTGGCTCATGGTGCAAGCTGTCGTCATGCCCATATAATTGTTGATGAGCTTGGTCACATGGCCTGCACCCAGCTCGCCGAGGTGAAAGACATTTTCCCCCAGTACATCCAGGACAGGTTTCACCTTCTCAAAGGTGGCTATATCGCCCGCTGCCATAATGTTCAGCAAACCATCCTTGGCGTGCGCGGGTGTGCGTCCCAGCGGCGCATCAATCATACCAGCACCTTTTGCGGCCAAGTCTGTGCCGATTTTGCGTGTGGACGCTGGGATCGAGGTACCAAAGTCAATGACCACAGCACCATCTTTGATGCCTGCCAGGATGCCGTCATCGCCGTAGATCAGGCTCTCGACGACATCCGATGTTGTTACACAAAGCATCACGATATCGCTGTTTTCAGCAAGCTCTCGTGGCGTTGTAACCTCTACAGCACCGCGGTTGACTGTGGCTGCGACGGCTTCCTTGTTCCGACCCATAACAACCAGATCAAAACTGTTGTTTTGCAGGCACTCTGCCATGTTACCGCCCATAAGACCGAGGCCGATGAAACCGATGACGGGTTTTGTCATATCTGACTCCTTAAACTCTTTCCAATTAGGCTTCGCAGAGTGCCGTGACCCCTGCCTGTGCAACTTCGAGATCCTGAGCTGGCGAACCCGAGCTGACACCAATCCCCCCAACCACCTGTCCGTCGACCGTCACGGGAAGGCCACCTGCAACGGTCACCATTCGTCCGCCCAGCGTTGAGGATATTCCGTGTGCGGCCATGCCAGGCTGATTTGCTTCACCAAGAGCATCGGTTCCTTTTTGGATACCGGTTGCAGTGAAACTCTTGTCGATGGCCAAAATGATGCTGGTAATCTTGCCACCATCCATCCGCTCAAACGCGATGAGGTTGCCGCTTTCGTCTGTGACGGCAATACACATCGGTACACCAATTTCCTGCGCCTTGGCTCGCGCTCCTGCGATCAACTTGCCCGCGTCATCGATGTCCAGGCGTCTTAGTGTCAGCATCGCCTCATTCTCCTTTGATTTAGGGACCAATGATCAAGTTCGGCAGTGTCAGCGATATTGCCGGTACAAAAGTGATCAGCATGAGCGCGGCAAAGATGGCGAGGTAGAAAGGCCAAATCGTTTTGACCGCTTTCTCCATCGGTAGTTTTCCAACAGCACACCCCACAAAGAGACAGGTCCCGACAGGTGGTGTGCAAAGACCAAGACCGAGGTTCACCAAAAGGATCATGCCGAACTGTAGCGGGTCGATGCCCAGCATGTTCATCACCGGCAGGAAAATCGGTGTGCAGATCAGGATCAACGCGGCCATGTCCATGATCATCCCTAAGAGCAACAGCACAGCGTTGATCATCAACAAGATCAGGATCGGGTTTTCTGTGATGCCCAACAGGAATTCGACTGTTTTTGTCGGCACCCGGTTGAACGTCAGCATATAGGCAAAGGCACCGGCGCAGGCGATCAGGATCATCACCATGGACGTTGTGCGCACCGAAGAGATAACGGCGGTTTTGAAGTTTTCCCAGGACAGGCTGCGATAGACAATAAGCGTCACCACAAAGGCATACATTGCCCCGAACGCGCCGGATTCAGTGACCGTAAAGACGCCTGACAAGACCCCTCCAACAATGATCACGGCCGTCAACAAGCCAGGGATCGATCCAACAAAGGCGATGGCCAGTGCGGTCCAACCCGGAAACTGTTCGGCCTGATAGCCGCGCTTGACCGCCACGACATAGGCGGCAATCGCAAGGCAGCAACACATAAGGACACCGGGCACAACTCCGGCCAGAAACAGTTTTGAGATTGAAACTGCACCGCCTGTTGCAAGGGCAAAGATGATCATGTTGTGGCTGGGAGGGATGATGATCCCGGCAATTGATGATGTCACTGTGACGTTCACCGCATAGTCGGCATCATAACCTTTGTCTTTCATCACCGGGATCAGGATTGACCCAAGCGCCGAGATATCTGCAATTGCCGATCCGGAAATGCCACCAAACAACATGGACGAGAAGACATTGACGATACCAAGCCCACCGCGCACAGCGCCTACGGCGGCCTGCGCAAACCGAACCAACCGGATCGCGATTCCACCGTGAAACATCAGCTCGCCCGCAAAGATAAAAAACGGGATCGCCATTAGGGAAAAGACGTTGATCCCGGACACGATACGCTGGAACCCAACAAACATCGGCAATCCTTCAAACCAAAAGGAAGCCAATGCAGCGATACCAAGGGCGTATGCCACTGGAGCGCCGATGATGACACATAGGGCAAAAACCCCCAACAGAATCATGAGTCCCATGACTATCCCTGATCTATGTTGTCTTGGCGTTCGTCTCGGCCCAGAAACAGGCGGATCAGATGGCCAGTGGAAAAAAGGAACACCAACGCGCCGCTGATTGTCAGTGGCAAGGAGCGCAAGCCCTCTGACCATTGGATGAGCGGGATCAGGGTGTTCCATTTGAATATTGTCAGCTCGATCCCGTACCAAAACATCATGCCACCGAAACCTGCCATCAGGACATCAGTGAGCACGACGAATACCGTTCGCACAGAGGGTGGGACTAAATTGCGGAACACGACAACAGAGAGGTGCGTGTGATTGTGCACACCCGCAGCCGCCCCGAGAAACGCGATGACCATAACCAAAAGCAGTGAAACCTGCTCAACCCAAGTGGGCGTGTTGTTCAGAACGTAGCGCCCGAACACCAGCCAGGCAAAGATCGCAGTCATAACCACAATGGCGACGCCAGACAGCAACATGCAAACTCGTGCGAGCAGATCAAGAATCCTGTCCATGTTGCGCATGGCGGCAGGGGAGGTATCGGGCTCTTGCATTGGATTTCCTCTGAGACAAAACGCCCGGCATCCAATTGGCGGAGCCGGGCGCTCAAAGTTGAACTGTTAAGACAACTTATTCAGTGGCTTGCGCCATTTCTACCAACGCTTTCATATCAGGATTTGCAGCCAAGTAGTCTGCATAAACCGAATCCATTGCGGACTGGAATGGGCCTTTGTCGGCGATTTCATTTACGGTGATGCCGGCCGCTTCAACATCTTTACGCGCTTGTTCAGAACCAATTGCCCAAAGCTCACGCTGGACCAATGCGGCTTCTTCTGCGGCACCGCGCACAGCGGCTTGCAATTCAGGAGAAAGCGCATTGAATTTGGTCGTGTTCACGCAGATGCACTCGGGGATAATCAGGTGTTCGGACAAAGAATAATTTGTGGTCACTTCATAGTGACCGACATTCTTGAACGACGGGAAGTTGTTCTCCGCACCATCAACAACGCCGGTTTTCAGCGCTTGCTGAACTTCGGAGAATGCCATTGGAGACGGGTTACCGCCCATAGCTGAAATCATAGATGTATAAAGATCGTTGTTCATCACACGGATTTTCAGACCTTCGACATCTGCGGGCGTGTTGATCGGCTTTTGGCTGTAGAAAGAACGCGCACCGGCATCGAACCATGCCAGTGGCAGAACACCTGCTTCACCCATCGCAGCTGAAACAACCTCACCGGCGTCGCCGTCCAGCACGCGGAACATGTGCGGCACATCTTTGAAGATGAAAGGAAGCGATACAAGGTTAGCTTCTTTCACCATTGGGCCAATGGGACCGAGGTTGAAGTTACCAACCTCGATTGCGCCGATACGAACCTGTTCTAGGGCATCCGGTTGGGAACCAAGAACACCACCGTGGAACACATCGACGGTAACTTCGCCGTCTGTAGCGGCGTCAACCAGTTCGGCAAACTTGTCCATTGCAGCCGTGTTGGGATGGCCGTCGTTGTGGATATTCCAGGCACGCCAGGTGTCAGCTGAAACTGACGTTGCAATGAATGCCACAGCGGTCGCAGTCGCAAAGAACGATTTCGTGAAAGTCATGGGTTCTCCTCCCCGGTTATTTTTGGACAGGATTTGGCTTTCATGGAATTTCAGAGACCGTAAGCCACGTAGCTTTCGATTTCCCCCAAGAACCAGAATCGCTGCTGCCCTTAAAGGGACACTAGTATCCAAGTTATGTCAACTGTAGGCTTTTAGTATGTCAGATTGCTTGACAGTCGAAAGCGCAGGGCATTTGATAGGTGACAGGCCTACATTGGTTCACTCAAGCAAAACAAAATAGAATATTCTATTTGTTTCAATGCCATAACAGTGGATCTGTAATTTGAAACGTGACTAAGACAGAGGGCGCAAGCAACATACCGTGGAAGAAATTGTCAGACGAACCACAACCGATGCGGTCTATGAAGCGCTACACGACGAGATCGTTTCGCTTGAAATTCTTCCCGGTACAAAGCTATCCGAAACAGAGGTAGCCAGCCGATTCGGCGTATCACGCCAACCGGTTCGCAACGCATTCACAAGGCTCGGCAACGAAGATCTGCTCTTAATACGACCACAAAAGGCGACCGTAGTTCGAGGGTTTTCTATGGAGCGTGTGGCTCTCGCTCGATTGGTTCGAATGGCGGTGGAGCTGGAGATCGTCCATCGAGCAATGGAAGTCTGGGACGCAACACGTGAAGCAAAACTTGCGGAAAATCTCGCCTTACAAGAGCAGGCGATCAGTGACGGTGATCTATCGGCGTTTCACGCGCTGGACTATGATTTTCACAAACTGATCTACGTGCTCAGCGGCAATCCGATGGCATTTGATGTAATGCTAGAATCCAAGCAAAAGGTTGACCGGCTTTGTATGCTCAGTCTTGAAAAGGGCAGTGCCGCAGACGCCATCCTCGCCGATCACCGAGAGATTGCACAGGCCATGGCGGCAGGAGACCATGATCAAGCGCAAGCCGCTGTCAGAACACACCTGTCCCGCCTCGACGAAACCATCGACTTCATTCACAAGACGCACCCAGGCTACTTTGAGTAACCGAGGCCATGCGATCTGTTGGTCTCAGGCCGTTCCTCGTTCCGGACGGTCATTATCAATATTGAATTTCATGCCGTCCAAAAGCTCTTCCAAATCGGGGCGTGCTGCTGGGCCGTTTGAGATATCGACCAACATCAGCGTCCCGTTCGGACGGATACCAAACGCACCAGGTTCGGCGAATAGACCTGTAGTTTCTGCATCAGACAGAGGTGATGACACAAAAAGACCAAGCGAGCGCATTTGCGCTTCGGTCATTCCATAACAAAGATCAAAATCCCAGCCAAATTCTGCTTTGTCCGCCGCAGCTTTTTCTTTGGTGTCGGCAGAGACAACGATAACGTCCATAACGTCAGCCCATGCTGACAGCGCCGCATTCAACTTGTTCAAGAAGCGCTTGCAGCGAGGACAATGCTTGCCTCGATAAACAAACAACATGGTCCAGCGGTCTTTTTGTTGACCGATCGTAACCTTGCCCTCAGACCCCAGCCTAAAAAAACTCATTTGCTCGATTTGCGCGCCAACATTTGGTTTGGCTGAGGTCATGAGTCGTTCCTTTCTTCTACAAACAAAGGCTTTGCGCGGATACCGTTAGCTTAGTTCATGTCACGTCAAGGCAATTATTGAAACCAAGATCGCGATATTATTTAGTGCTTGAAAGGCACGCTCGATCTAAGATTGCTGTCAGTTAACGAGGAATCACCGATACTTACCCGCCGTCACTCTACGGCCCTCGTTGCAGCCGCGCTTCTAATGCCGTAACAGGTGTGAGCGCAACCAGCGTACTTGTGTCGAATTCAACGCGAGCTGATCACCTGTGGCCCCCAAGAAACCTTTACAATCGAGACCAGAACGATCAAACGATCTGCCTGGTGAAATCCACAACGTCACCGTTACTACTTAACTGTAACTTTAGACTCACCGCAGTCATTGGACCGATTCTCTCAAACGTCAGCTTTGACGCGTTGAGCTGCCGTTCACGACCGGAAATTCGAAGTTTTTGTCCTGAACGACTGCTTTCACCAAAAGCGGACACTTACGGAAAACCGGTCCACTTCCGCTGTGCGGACATTGCTGACATTTTGAGAAATCCGTTTTAACGTTTCGAAGCGGAGGAGCAGCGATGTCAGAGCGATTGTTTGGTGGGTGCAAATGCGGGTCGGTTCGCTATGAAGGCACCCGTTTGGATGCACCCATGTTTCGTTGCCACTGTCGTGATTGCCAACAACTTACTGGATCGGGCCATTCAGAGATGGTGCCTCTCGCACTCGATGACTTCACGATAAGCGACACCTGCAAAACATACGAGATGTTGGGCGGATCTGGTCAATCAACCTTTAGCGGGTTCTGTCCGACGTGCGGGTCTCAAATTACGCGCAACAGCCAACGGATGAGCGACCGGATCTACGTACACGCGTCTTCATTGGACGATCCCGGCAAGTATGATCCAGAAAAATCTATTTACCAGAACTCTGCTCAGGAATGGGATGAAGCGGCGATCCTCAAAGGGTGAAAAGGGCTCGTTGCGGTCATCCGACGGTTTTACTCAGATGACCGGTTGATCACGTAAAGCAGACATTGCGAGGCGTGGTTCAAAAATCCGAACTTGAATGGCTGCTTTTACCGGTACCGGACATTCGCTGCACCTTGCAGGAGTGTCTGAGTTGCGGGACAAAGTGTGAATTCGCTGCGTTTGCACCAAGGTCTGCAATCTCGAGTAACCGGCCGCACGTGTGCGGCCGATCTTTCGATTTTACCGATCTGTGAGGAGATTTTCAGGTTGGTTCCGCTTCACCGGGGGGTGGAACGTTCAGCCGGTTTCACCAAATCCTTTCGGTACCGGCAAATCAGGCAAGGTTGCCGCTCGTTTTTGCAGGGCCCGCCCGATAACTACACGGCTGATTTCGGTTGTCCCGTCCACAATCCGCAGCATTTGTGCGAGGCGGGACAAACGATCCAGACCATAAGGCTGCAGCAGACCCATACCGCCCAACACTTGCGTACAGGTGTTCGCAACCTTCACTGCGGCATCTGGCACAAACCGTTTGGCATGAGCGGCCATCAGAGGGCCTTCGGGTGTGCCAAGGGATTCTGCCGCCTTTCGATAAAGCAGCTTGGAGGCTTCAAGATCGGTCGCAACCTCACCCAGCATCCACTGGATTCCGTCCAGATCGAGGTTCTTGCCGCCAAACATCTTGCGGTTCTTGGAATAGGACAGAGCCGTATCCAATGCGGCTTGCATCAATCCACAGCATCCTGACGCAATCGACACACGGGCGATATCGATCGCCATGAGCGAGCCTTGCAAGCCCTGACCGATCGGCAGGATGATGTTGTCTTCGCTCACCACCACCTTGTCCATGTACATCTCGGCCAGAGGCAAGAAGCTGTAGGACGGGGTATCATAGAGCGGTCCAAAGCTGAGGCCCGGCGCGTCGGCGGGAATGGCGATCATCGCCATATCCTTGTGGCCGGGTGCGTCACTGGTTTTGACCACGGTGAAATAGACATCAGCCTCACCGGCCAAGCTGACCCATGCCTTCGCACCGCTGATCGTCCAAGTGCCGTCATCATTGATCTGGGCGCGCGAATACATGTTTGTGGCATCCGAGCCGGATTGCGGTTCAGTCAGTGCAAAGTTCGCCAGTTTGCGCCCCGAAGTCAGATCCCGCGCCCATTTTTCCTTGAACGCATCCGTGCCATAACCGCAGCCCGCGAAGGTGCAGATGTTATGCATCGACAGGGCAAAGGCATAGGCACCATCGCCCAACCCCAGTTGTTCATAGACCTGAATGCCCTCTGCCAGTGGCAAGCCCTGACCACCAAACTCCTCGGGGGCGTAGAGCCCCGTCAGGCCAGCGGCCCCGGCCTTGTCAGACGCATCACGGGGCCACTTCTTTGCGGCGTTCCAGGCGTCCACATTGGGCAGGATGACCTGCTCGGCGTGGTCGCGTGCGGCTTGGAGTATGGTGGCGAGTTTGTCTGACATTGGTCGGTCCTTTCAGGGGCGATCATTCTCATATGACGCCATAACCCCGCAGCCACGGATGGCCGGATTGATGGGCTGTAAAGGCGAAAATTTAGATAAGAATGCTTTGTTGCAACAAGATTTAGCGATCGGGCTTGCTAAGCTCTATCTCTTGCGCTGACAGATCATTGTCCAAAAGTGACAAAAACGGCGCCTTACGTTTTTTCCTGCGGTAGGAGCTTGGCCTGCTGCCGGTCCAACGCTGAAAGGCCCGATGAAAGTTGGCAGCCGAGGAAAAGCCCACATCCTGCGCAATTGCCTCAACGCTTTTGCGCCCCGCCTGCAGGTCGCGGATCGCGGTGTCGCGGCGCAGGGCGTCTTTTATGGCCTGAAACGACGTGCCATCCGCCTGCAACCTGCGGATCAGGGTGCGCGGGGTCATGTGCATTGCGGATGCTGTCTGGGTCAGGGTGGCCGCGTCCCATCCCGCTTGGCCCAGATAGGTGCGCACGCGCAGCGATTGGGTGTGTTCACGCGACGAGGTGAAAATCCAGTCCCGCGGCGCGTTTTGCAAAAACCGGTCAAGGTCAGCGGTGCTGCGCGTCTGCACGGGACCCAGTGCATTCGGATCGAACGAGATTGCGGTGGCGGGCTGGCCAAACCGCAGCGATGCAGGAAAGATGATCGCGTAATCCTGATCAAAGTCCGGGCGATCAAACGCGAAATCAACGGCTTTAACCGGAACCTCATGCCCTGCCAGCCAAGACATGAGCCCGTGGGCAAGTTTGAGGATCAGCATGTGGCCAAACCGTTGCACAGGCGCATCTGTTTGCGGGTTCAGGCTCAGTGTGAGGGCGCTGTCAGTGTCATCCAGATCAAACTGATAGTCATCCAGCAGCAAATTCCAGAAGGTCGAAAACCGGTAAAGTGCAGATGGCAAGGATGTGGCTTCGCGCACTGTCGTCAGAAGGTGTTGCAGGGCACGCGGTCGCACGGGCCTGCTCCAAAGCCCCATCATCTCATCGCCGGTCTCAACTGCAGCAAGTTGATAGAGGCAAACGATCTGATCCAGCGTGACGCGACCATTCGGCGAGCGCGTATCCGCGTTCAGACCGGACCGGCTCAGCAGCGAAGCCATCTGCGCCTCTGGGCACAGGGCACGCAGCGCCGCCAGCCAGTCATCGACAAACTGGCTGGAAACCGTGGAAAGGATCGTTGGCGCGACATTGGTCATAACGCCTCAGGAGGTATCACCAATTCCGGTCGACATGAAACGCAGGCTTGCAGATGGCGACCCTCGCAGATGACAGAATGTCAATGTCTCAACCAGATAACGCTCTGCTTGAACTAATTTCAGTGGGGTCAGGCGACTTCGAACAGTGCTGCGGCGCCCATGCCTCCGCCGACACACATGGAGGTCACCACGTATTTCACGCCACGACGCCTCCCCTCAATCAGAGCATGCCCGACTTGTCTCGCACCTGTCATGCCGTAGGGGTGGCCAATCGATATTGCACCGCCGTTCACGTTGTAGATTTCGGGATCGATCCCAAGATGGTCACGGCAATACAGAACCTGGCAGGCAAAGGCTTCGTTAAGCTCCCAAAGGCCGATGTCTTCGATGCGAAGACCTGCATTCTTCAGCAGCTTTGGAATTGCAAAGATCGGGCCGACCCCCATCTCTTCCGGTGCGTTTCCTGCAACAGCCATGCCGCGATAGATACCTAGCGGTGTGAGGCCCTGCTGCTCAGCCACTTTGCCTTCCATGAGCACACAAGCCGAGGCCCCGTCAGAGAGTTGGCTTGCGTTTCCGGCAGTAATCACGCCTCCTTCGACAACTGGGTTCAATGCCCCGAGAGTTTCGGCCGTCGTGCCCGGCCGGTTGCCTTCGTCTTTTGACAAGGTCACCTCGTCCAGGGTTTCCTCTCCGGTTTCGCGGTTCTTGACCCGCTTTATCGCAGTGATCGGAACGATCTCGTCATCAAAGGCGCCAGCGGCCTGAGCCCGGGCCGTCCGACCTTGGGAAAGTGCAGCGTATTCATCCTGGGCGTCACGACTGATCCCATATACCTGCGCCACATTTTCCGCCGTCATCAGCATCGGCATATAGGCATGTTCAGATTGGGCGATAACGTTTGGATCTTTCTCATCGCCCGCCCATTTCAGATAGGCATTCTGCAGGATGGAAATATTTTCCTGCCCGCCTGCCACCGAGACATTCTGACCATCCACAATGACCTGCTTTGCGGCCGTCGCAATGGCCATCAATCCCGATGAACATTGCCTGTCGATCGTCTGTCCTGCCACCGTATTGGGAAGGCCCGCCGCCAGCGCCGACAAACGCGCGACATTCATGCCTGCGGTTCCCGCCGTAAGGACCGATCCGATGACGACATCTTCGATCGAACCGGGGTCCACGCCTGCACGTTCAACAGCGTGTTGAATGGCGTGCCCCATCATGGTAGGGGATTTGATGTTGTTCAGCGCACCTTTGAAGGCAGCCCCAATAGGGGTTCGTGCGGTTGAGACGACAACGGCTGCTCTCATGATTTTTCCTTTTTGGCATCAAAATGCGCGGCAAGTGTTACGCACGAGGTTGCGAGTTCTTCCAGCAAAGGCGCAGGCGTGAACCACATCTCACCATAGGCACCAAGCGACTGCCGATAGTGGTTCATGCGTTCCAGAATCTGGCTTAATCCAAACTCGTCGGCATAGTGCATTGGGCCGCCGCGCCAGTTCGGAAAGCCATAGCCGTTGGTCCAGATCAGGTCGCAATCACCCGGGCGCGTTGCAATGCCCTCTTCAAGGATCAAGAAGCCCTCGTTGATCAGGGGAAACAGACACCGTTCAAGGATTTCCTGATCGTCGATGTCCCTGCGCTTCACACCATGCAGGTCCGCCAGATCGGAACTGATTTGAACTATCTCAGGGTCTTCGACCCGTGTCCGTCCCTCGTAGACATAGCTTCCACGCCCGGTTTTCTGACCCAGTCGGCCCAGTTCAAACAACCTGTCCTGCACAGCCTGGTATGTCGGGTCATGCGCGATTTCACTACGCCGTTCCTGACGCACGCGTGCGCCCACATCGACTCCGGCCAGATCTGCCATCGCATGAATGCCCATGGCCATGCCGAAGCCTTCAAGGACGTCATCCACCTGTTTCGGCGTCACCCCCTCAAGAAGCAGACGAGATCCTTCGCGGAAGTATGGTTCCAGCATCCGGTTTCCAACAAAGCCGTAGCACACGCCAACCGTGACAGGGAGCTTCCGGATCTTCTTTGCGACCGTGATTGCCGTTGCAATGACATCGGGAGCGGTCTTGGCGCCGCGCACCACCTCCAGCAAGCGCATGACATTGGCCGGGCTGAAGAAATGGAGACCAATCACATCCTCCGGGCGGGACGTGACCGCGGCGATTTCATCAAGATCCAATGTCGATGTGTTTGAGGCCAGTATCGCGCCAGGTTTGGCGTGCTGGTCTAGGCTCGCGAAAATTTGGTGTTTGACATTCATGCTTTCAAACGCCGCTTCAATGATCAGGTCAGCCTTCGCAAGGTCTGCATAGCTGAGCGTCCCGGTGGCGTTGGCGGCGATTGCCTCTGCCCGATCGGCACTGAGCCGCCCTTTTTGAGCCGCACGCTGGAAATGCTCCCGGACCTTTTCCAGCCCCTGTTCCAGCGCAGTTTGTGTGGTTTCCAGAAGCGTGACCGGATATCCCGCCTGCAGAAAGGCGATGGCAATGCCGCGCCCCATCGTTCCGGCACCGATCACGGCGACCGATGAAATGCTACGTGGTTGGTCAGCACGGGTAACGCCGGGAACCTTGGTGCATTCACGCTCTGCGAAGAACAGATGCCGCCCCGCGCGCGATTGAGGTGTGTCGAGCAGTTCAGCGAAACCTGCCTTCTCTTGTGCCAACCCCTCGGCCAGCGGCAATTCGCACGCGGCCTCGATGGATACCAAGCAGCGTTCAGGGGCGACAAGGTTTTTGGACGTGTGCGCTATCTGGTCTCGGAAACCCGTCAGATATCCCTTCGGATCAGGGTGTGTGACGGTCATATCCATGCAACCGCGTTTCGGATCGCCCTCATGGCTGACACGGGTGGCGAAACCCAAAACATGCGCGCGAAAATCCTGGTCGTTCTCAAATAGTGCGTCGACCAGCCCACAAGACAGGGCATATTCGCCTTTCACGGGATCACCCGAGAGGATCATTTGCGTTGCCGCTTCCAGCCCGGCAATCCGGGGTAGTCGCTGGGTGCCTCCGGCACCAGGCAGCAGCCCCAGTTTGATCTCAGGTAGGCCCATCACGGCATCCGGCGTGGCGACACGGTAATCACAGGCAAGCGCGATCTCCAGCGCACCACCCATCGCGGGACCTGCTATCGCGACGATAATGGGTTTCTTGCTGGTTTCAATCGTTTCACACAGGTCTGGCAAGTCCGGCTTGTCCCAAACTGCCCCGGTACGGAACTCGACGATGTCAGCGCCGCCGCAAAAGAGCGGCAGAGCCGAACATAGAACGATGGCTTTGACCTGTTCATCGGCGTCCAACTCGTGGATGGCCGAGGAAAGCGCCAGTCGCATCTTGAGACCAAGAGCGTTCACTGGCGGGGCATTCAGCTCAATGAAAGCGACACCCTCGGTATGTTTAATGGAAATCATGTTTGGAAACCTCAATTGGACTGTTTGGCAAGATCTTGTTCGATCTCTGCCCAATCGTCGAAGTGGATTACATTGCAGGGTGAATTCACGTTCTCGAGCCAGACAAAGACGGAGATGAATGGCTGGTCATAGACCCGGGTGGCGTGGGGATCGCCCGCCGCGTTCCAGATAAGTGATCCAGCCGGATAATCCTGCCAGTCACGGGTGCCAAACCGCCAACCAGATTTCTCGGAAAGGTTCAGGTACAGTTCTGGCGCGTCGTGGTTGTGGTCGCGATACAGCGTCCTTGGTCCCAGCATGAAAATGCCAAGGTTGAAATCGAGATGGTGATATCCACATGCATCCGGCCCGATCAGCAGAGTATGCAGGTTGCACCTTGTGTATCCCTCTCCCAAATCGGCACCGGGGGGATAGAATTGGGCGTTGTCTTCGCGCCAGATCAGATCATCCTTGGCCGCTTTCAGACAGCCTGCGATTTCCTGCAATTCCGGGGCTGCAATCCCGGCGACAGCGTTCTTCAGAACCTCATCATGCCGGGTTCCTTGGGGAGGTAAGTCAATGAGCTTCTCATCGGACAGATCCATGGCTGCCAGCTTGTCCAACGTCAGATCAACGCCGCGCGTGGCAGCTCTGTGAGCCTGCAGATAGGTGACAATCGATTGAATAAGCGCCTGAATACGACGTTGTTTGTCTGTCATGATTTTAGGTCCGAGCGCGTTGAAATATCTTGCCGCACGAGTTTCTTGTCGAGCTTGCCGACGCTGGTTTTAGGTAGGCGGTCGACAAAGATTAATTCGTCTGGAACTGCCCATTTTGAGATCTCGCCTGCGTCAACCCACGACTGGATTTCTTCCATGACTCTCAAGCGCACAAGATCCGGGTCGGCATCCTTTGCGGCTTGAGCGACCAACACTGGCCTTTCGCCCCATTTCGCGTGCGGCAGCCCGATTGCTGCGACGTCCTCAACGCCGCTGCAAGACGATGCTATGTTTTCCAGTGCCAGTGAGGATATCCATTCGCCGCCGGTCTTAATCACATCCTTGAGGCGGTCAGTAATCTGCAACGATCCATTCTCGCGGATATACCCAACATCCCCGGTATGCAGATACCCACCGTCCCAAAGCTCATCCGAGGCTTGCGCATTATCCAGATAGCCTTGTGTCAACCAGGGAGCCCGAGCAACAACTTCGCCGGTTGTTTCGCCGTCATGTGGGACGTCCTGCATATCCGGTGTCACAACACGAAGGTCGACAAGAGGGCCGGGAAAGCCGGTTTGCGCCTGCATCTCGGGGTCATTGCTGGACAAATCGGCCACCGTCAGAAACGGACAGGTTTCGGACATCCCATAGGCCGCATGTAAGGATATGCCTGCCGCCGCGGCGCGGTCCTGCAGGCCTCGCGGCAAAGCGGCCCCGCCAATGATCACTTTCCATCTGTCCAGGTCAATTTGTGGGCAGCCCGGATGGTCGAGCACCATTGACAGAACCGTGGGCACGCAGTGTGAAAAGGTGACGTTTTCGTCTGCAATCAATCGCAAGATTGTGTCAGGGTCATATCGACCGGGATAGACCTGACGCAGCCCCAGCATCGTTGCGGCATATGGAAATCCCCAGCCGTGGACGTGAAACAAGGGCGTCAGCGGCATGTAGACGTCGCCGCGATGAAATCCGGCATTCCCGGGCCATGCGCCGAAACCTGCGATCAAGCTCAATGTGTGAAGGACCAACTGCCGATGTGAATAGCTCACCCCCTTGGGATTGCCGGTGGTCCCGGTTGTATAAAACAAGGTTGCCGTTTGGTTTTCATCGAAGTCCGGGAAGTCAAAGCTGCCTGGGGCTTTGCCTATCCACTCTTCATATCCTTCTCCGTCTCCAATCGGCACGATGGTGATGTCCCGATCAAAGCCCGATTTGATACCCTCAATGAGCGGCATGAAATCGCGGTGCACGATGATCAGATCCGGTTGTCCATGGTTGATCGTATAAAGAACCTGAGCAGGAGACAGACGCACGTTGATCGTGAAAAGGGACCCGCCCATCATCGGGATTGCGAAAAAACACTCAAGATAACGGTGCGTATCCCAATCCATGACACCAACGCGCATACCCTCATGTATCCCGCTCGCCTTTAAAGAATTGGCAAGTTGGCGCACGCGTTTGCCCAAGTCCGCATAGCTCAACCGCATTTCGGTGCCGCTGACGATCTCTTGGCTGGCTGACGCGAGCTGGGATCCGGCCAGCAAGTGTTTAATCAGCAACGGATAGCCATATGCATTTGGCGAGGGTGAAAGTGGTGGCATGAAGGTGGAATCCCATAACATCTCTATCTGCTAATCTGGCATTTCTCACCCCGTGGAAGAAATGAAAGAAATTTCCTTTCATCAAGAAATTCTAACCGATCACATCGCACCGCGAATTGCGTGCTACCCCCTGACAGGTTATGAAAAAGAGTATCAATACCCTGCTATGTTCGCGCCCGTCGTCGGATAACTCTGCTTGAGGGTAAGCAGAATTGATTTCATCGAGGAGATGCAGCAATGACCACTCACATGCCCACGCTGGTTTCACTGCGCGCTTTTGAGGCGGTGGCGCGTCACAAGAGTTTCCGAAAGGCCGCTGACGAGATTTGTGTGACGCATGCGGCAGTCAGCCACCAGGTCAAAGCATTAGAAACAACAATCGGTGTTAAACTACTGGAACGCACAAGCCGTTCGGTCGAGCTAACACCGGCTGGCGAGCAATATTACCCGCCAATACGCGAACACATTCAGGGAATCATCAAAGCCACTCGGCGCATCCAGACACCTGAGGAACCGGACGTGTTGCTCGTTCAGTCCTACGCAAGTTTCAATACAATGTGGTTACAGCCCAGATTGGCAGACTTTCTTCAGGATAATCCGGACACACGCGTGCGCATCGTCTCTACTTTTGAAGACGGTGATTATGACATGCACCGGTTCGATGTGGGCGTGTTCAACGCGCCACCATTTGACAAACGGTTTGACTATAGCCCCTTGTTCGAAACGGATATCTACCCGGTATGTGCTCCGGAGGCCTTGAAAACCGCAAGCGGTGGAATGCCGCTGGAAGAGCTAAGAAATTTCCTGTTGCTGAGTGTCCCAAACACATGGAATGAGCCGGATGACTGGGACTGCTGGTTGGATGCGGCGGGCTTAGATCGCGAAACGATGAAATTTGGCTCTGTTTTCGACAATTACCCGCTGGTCCGTGAAGCTGTTCTAAAAAATCACGGTATCAGCGTCGCAAGAGCACCGTTTTGCACGCGTGACCTTGAAAGGGAGCGCCTGGTCAAACCGTTTGATATTTCGGTGCCCGAGCCAGGCAGCTGGTATCTGGCGACGCAAAAAGAACGTGCACCCAACCCAAAGCTCGATACGTTTGTTGACTGGCTGTTCGAACAGATCGAAGCCGACCCAACCATGCGGCTATTTCGGGCCTGATCTGATGAATTCCAGCTTTGTCGTCAGCGCGCGTCAGGACTGACGTGCGCCTGCTTCGGATGCGACGCGAGGGACGAGTGCGCGAACCAGTTCAGTCATATCCAGTGAGCCGACTGTCTTCTCCCCATCCTTGACAACATAGGCGTGTGACGTATCCCCGCCGGACCGCGCGATCATGCTTTCGAGCGTGTCGTTCACGTCCACTTCGCCATGGGCATCTTCTGGCACTTGGCCACCGTCCAGCGGGGTCATGATCGAGCGGACCCGCAGAACCCGTGCTCGGTTGATGTCGCTCACGAAGTCTTCGATGTAAGGATCGTTGGGGTTCAACAGAATATGCTGCGGCTCGCCCTGCTGCACGACAAAGCCGTCTTTAAGGATCACAAGGTGATCGGCCAGCTTCAACGCCTCATCTAGATCGTGAGTGATGAAGATGATGGTCTTGTGCAGCTCTTTTTGCAGCTCGAGCAGCAGGTCTTGCATGTCTGTTCGGATCAGTGGGTCAAGAGCCGAGAAAGCCTCGTCCATCAGCATGATCGGTGTGTTCGCGGTCAGCGCCCGGGCAATGCCCACACGCTGTTGCATCCCACCGGACAATTGCGCTGGATAATGGTTCTCGAACCCGCTCAGACCCACGCGATCCAGCCACTTGGCGGCTTCACGGTCGCAAGTCGCCTCGTCCTCGCCGCGCACCGAGAGCGGCATGCCTGCGTTCTTCAGCACGGTTTTGTGCGGCAAAAGCGCGAACTTCTGGAACACCATCGACATCTTTTCCTGTCGAGCATGGCGCAACCCGTCCTCGGACAGTTGCATCACGTCCTCACCCTGCACGATGATCTCGCCCGCAGTGGGTTCGATCAACCGGTTCAGGTGGCGGATCAGAGTAGATTTCCCAGAGCCGGACAGGCCCATGACCACTGTGATTTCCCCCGCCTGCATATCGACGTTGATGTTGTTGAGCCCCAACACGTGCCCGTGCTGCGCCAGCAATTCTTCCTTGCCCATGCCTCCTTTGGCATGCTGCAACACGTCCTTGTCGCGGGCGCCAAAGATTTTATAGAGCCCGGACAGGCGGACCATTGGTTGTGTCATTGAACCGGCTCCTTAATGTTTGACTTGGGTCTTATCGACCCGTGTGAGAGCTGCCTTGGATACGCGGTCAAGGATCACGGCCAGCAGAACAATGCCGATGCCCGCGACGATGCCCACACCCAGTTCAAGGTTTCGGATACCGCGCAACACGTTCACGCCAAGGCCAGGGGCCGAAACAAGAGAGGCGATCACGACCATGGCAAGGCTCATCATGATGGTCTGGTTGATTCCGGCCATGATATTGGGCAGCGCTAAAGGGAGTTGCACCCGCATCAGTTTCTGGCGGTCCTTCATGCCAAAGGCATTGGCCGCCTCGATCACATCCCTGTCGACAAGCCGGATGCCAAGGTCGGTCAAACGGATCACCGGCACAATCGCGTAAAGGATGATCGCAATCCCGTACAGTTTGGATTCCGTGACCGAGAACAAGAAAATCAGAGGGATCAGGTACACGAATGTCGGCAGGGTCTGCAGCAGGTCGAGCAACGGAACGACGCCTTTTTGCAATCGGTCGGATTTCGACATGGCAATTCCAATGGGCACACCGAACAGCACCGAAATCGTCGTACACACAAAGACGATCGACAGGGTTTGCATCGCCACATCGTAGTGGTCTACGAGGGCCAGCATCATAATCGAGGCGGCCACGAAGATCGTCACAGGGCGCGAACGTGACGCGTACCAGGAAATCGCCACCAGAAGCGGTACCATGATGAACCATGGCGTCGCTTCAAACAGCCAAAGTGCGCCATCCAATATCCAGCTCAATGGCTGCGTGATCGGGTCCAGAACGGTTTTCAGGACCGGTTTGGCTGCCAGAAACCCTTCTTCGATCCCGTTGGTTACATCGCGCGACTGCCATATGCGGTTGCAGCTTTCGTGCAGATTATCAAACGAGGGAATTGGAATGAGCGGCTCAGAGGCCTCTTCTCCTCCTGCTTGCGCCGCAAGATCAGCCAGCGAAAGAGGCGCTTTGTCATCGGACGTGCCACACCATTCGCTCAAACCCAATGCGCTGAATAACTTGTCATAGAAGGCCATTTTTCCCACTTTCCGATCTACTTCAGTGCGTTAGGGGCATCGCTGAGGATGCCCCTGTCCATGCAGTTTACTGCAGCAAGGCGGAAAGTTTGTCGCGCGCAGCATCGTTAAGCCACGCCCCCCAGACATCCTTGTAGGTTGTTAGGAAATGCACCGCGCCTTCATCGTAGGAGGCATTGTTGTCTTCAACCCATGCCAGCGTTTCGCCCATCTGAGCGTTGGTGAAGGATAGATTTGTCATCAGGTCAGACACTGCTGCGTTTTCGGCCATGAATTCTTTCGACAGAACTGTAACGACTTCACTGCGGGGGAAGGCGCTCATTTCTGGCGTCGCGCATTCCGCTGTGATGTTGCAGGCGTGCTTTTCAGGGTCATGGGGGCCCATATCGACCAGGGTCATCGGGTATTTGCCCAGTACCGATGTTGGTGCCCAATAAAAGCCGAACCATGGCTCTTTGTTTTCGTAGGCGGCAGCGATCGAAGCCGCAAGGGTTTCGCCTGATCCATGCACGAAGTTTTCAATGCCTGCATCAATCAGCCCGCCTGCCTTCATCAGGTTGGTGCTGACATTTAGACAGGTCCATCCCTCGGGGCAGTTGTGAAAGCGATTTCCGACGAGTTCGGGGTTGGCTGCGATGCCTTCAATTGTTGCCAGTTCCGGATGCTCTTCCACAAGGTAGTTCGGAACAAAGAACCCTTCGACACCGCCATCTGACAAAACTTCGGTCACAGGAATGATCGCACCTGAAGCAACCAGCCCTTGGTAAGCCGGCGCGCCGTTTGTCCAGATTTCAGTCAGAATATCGGGCTCTCCGGTCTCGGATACGGATGCCAGCGCAGGGTTGCTCGAGAGCGGAACCGTGGTCACTTCGCAACCATAGCCTTGCTCCATCAGAAACTTCGAGACCGCGGTCACAATTTGCGCTGACCCCCAATCGGCCTGCATCAGTGATACTTCACCGCATTCGTTTGCCTGGGCCGCCGAAGCGGTGATTGCCGCAGCAAATACGCACCCGAGACCCGCTGAAATCTTGAACATTTCTTTCCTCCTTGTCATCGGCGAAACAGGGGCAGAGAAACGCTCCAAGCCAAAATTCGCCTTGTTTGTAGTGATGATTTGTACCGACAGGCCTAATGGCAAAAAACTGAAAAGAATTTTGGATCATGTACAATTGTTTACAGGTGGAGAGTTGAAGCCAGGCTCGAATTTAGTGACCTCCGTTCCAACGAAAGCTTCTTAGATGTAAATCCATAGGTGGCTTATGCGTGTGTATTATTGCCTCTTCTCAGGAGTCGGCAGGAGGAGTGATCAAACCCGGGGACGTCCGTTCTGTGCTCATCACGCCCATTCGAACTAGCTGCAGCATCGGTAGATTGGGCTCATACCAGACTCCGGTGCCGTTGCAGAAAGGGCCCCTGCCCCACCTATAACTGATCATGCGGACGGCCCATTCCGGACGTTGACCACCCTGTGGTGATGCCGCAGTGCGGCCCGTCGAAGGAGACATTCGCTGCGAGCGCTAAATCTGGAATTAGTTGATTTCATACATCGCTGACAAAGCTGCTCTTCAATGCATTCACCACCTGTTTTGAGCGAATTCGTAGAATTTCGGGAACCTTTCCGCCTTTCCTGCATCCAATGAACCATGAGCGCACGAATGCGCAACTGATGAAAACCTTGGAAAGGACCCAACCATGCTTAGAAGCACCGTATTTGCTTTTGGATTTATCGTCACTGCCGTACCAGCGGCCAAAGCCCACGATGAACAGGCTCTCGCGAATGCCCCCGCCGGTGATCCTTATGTAAAGGTGAGCGATGTTCTCCCCCTGCCTGAGTTCATCCCAGGTCTGGGAACACTCTTCGTTGACCCGGCCACACTGCCCGCCGGTCCGTTTCTCGCTTATGATCGGGACGGGCGTCTGTCAGCTACGATCTACATGACCCCATTCGACGATCTGCAAAACGGTACGTCATTCGATGGACTGAATATCGGATCACATACAGTCAGTTCGACAGATATTTATTACAATGCTGGGCACCCCGGCGTGGATAAACCGCATGTGCATGTCGTTCTGTTTCACGATGAAAATGCAAAAGATCGTCTGGCCGAATGATCTGTACGCGACGTCATGCTGTATGGCTTGGGGTGTGTGCAGTCGCCTTCGTCGCTGGTTCGCGGAGCGTGCTTGCGCAGCCGACCGCCACAGTAGAGATGCGCGGAAGTCCCCGTGGCGAGCGCATCTGGTATGATCCTGTTGGTCTTGCCGTGTCTCCGGGCACCACCGTCCGGTTCATCAATCGCGATCCCGGCAACAGCCATACGGCAACCGCCTATCATCCGGCTAACTATGATCGAAGGCAGCGCATTCCCACTGACGCCGACCCATGGGACAGCGACTTTTTGCTTCCGGATGAGCATTTTGAAGTCACTCTGACTGCACCAGGAGTATATGACTACTATTGCCTACCGCACGAAATGTCGGCGATGGTCGGTCGTATAGTGGTTGGAACCCCTGGCGACGCCGGATGGGAGGGAAGTTCAAACGACAAGAGTGATGTGTCGGAAGAGGTCCTGGCAGCTTTGCCTTTGGTACAGAGGATCCTTTCGGAAGGCACCGTGAGCAGGGAGGACGGATCATGAAGGTCCAAACAACGCCTTCGGCAACAAGCATCCGCCGATGCGGCCAAGTCGGAAGCTGAGCTAGTAAGAGCCGTGCGTGAAGGAAGCGAACTCGCAGTCCGGGAGCTTATCCGTCGCCTGAACCCCCGCTTGTTTCGCGTCGCCCGAGGTATCCTCGACAGCGAGACCGAGGCAGAAGAAGCGCTGCAAGAGGCTTATCTCTCTTGTCTGACGTCAGCGCCAATGGGACAGTTTAGGTCGATTTGATAAGAGAGGGTTTCTGGCTCATCGTAACCGCCAAG
>NZ_JBXWPD010000017.1:0-92516 GCF_059611225.1 Ruegeria sp. CDSA246
GTTCTGGTCGTTGATAACCTGATCGCCGAGGTCTCGACTAAGCCGCTTGCCGTCGCCAATGCGCAAATCATCGACGGTGGTGGGCGCACACTGATGCCCGGAATGCATGATCAACACGTGCATCTTACGGTGTTCAACCCTCTCAGCGATGGGTTGCGCCAGAATATCACACCCTTTCATCTTGGCGGCGTCGCGACAATTCGGTCTGAACGCATCCTGATGAATGGGTTCACCACTGTCCGGGACCTGGGCGGACCAGCAAAATCCATCGCTCGCATTATAGATTCCGGCATGTTTCCCGGGCCGCGCATTTACTCCTCTGAAGCCTTCATCACCCAGACATCCGGGCACGCGGACTTCCGTAAACTGAACGACCGGCATCCCACACTGTCTGGGCAAGGACCATCACATTGGGTCGAAAGTGAAATGAGCTTTATAGCCGATGGGCCGGATCAGATCCGGATGGCCGTACGCGAGAACCTGCGCCGCGGGGCAACCCAGATCAAAATTATGGTCAGCGGCGGTGTTACGTCCGAGTTCGACCCCCTGCATTCGCTTCAGTACCAAGCCGATGAAATCCAGATGGCAGTCAAAACCGCCGAACAGTGGGGCACATATGTGACCTGCCATGTGTTCACTGAACAGGCGATCCGAAACTGTATCGACAATGGCGCGAAGACCGTCGAACACATCCCGTTTCTGACTCCGGAAGTGGCCGAGGTCATGGTTCAAAAACAGATCATGTTTGCGACCGCCGTGGCTCCGGTCTACTCGGTCTCCACCGAGCAGGCCGAAGCATTTTACACACCAGCGTCGTTTGCGAAGTGGAAGACGGTGCGGGATGCCGCGGCCAACATGATTGAAGTAATTCAAACCACGCCAGGCATGATCGACCTCTATACCCTGGGCACTGACCTCATCAACAACTGGGACCAAACACTAGAGCAGGACAAGAAGATGAGCGACGAGTTCAAATACCTGCTTGAAGCGAATTTCACACCCTTCGACATATTGCGCATCGCAACTTCAAACGGCGCGCGCATGAACCGTCTTACTGGTTTGAACAATCCTTATCAGGACGGCCCGCTGGGTGTGGTCGAAGTGGGTGCATACGCCGATCTTCTATTGGTCGACGGGAACCCGCTGGAGGACATCCTGCTGCTGTCCGATCCCGACACCAATCTGAAGATCATCATGAAGGATGGCGTGATCTACAAGAACACACTCGACTGAGTGTCGCGTGGGGTGAACTTACCTCGGCACCCCGCGCACTAAATTTTAAGGGAGAGAAGGACATGAATATTTCGACAAAGACGGGTGCCGTCGCGAGCCTGGTTTTTTTCACGGCCACTGCCGCGTTTGCGCAGGACACCCTGCCACAAACCCTGTTCACCAACGTCCATGTCTTTGACGGAGTAAATGAGGCGCGGATCGAGAACGCCAGCGTTTTGGTTGAAGGCAACTTGATCAAAGAAGTGTCCACCGAGGCCATCGACGCACCTGGCGCGACGGTTGTGGATGGAGGTGGTCGCACATTGATGCCGGGGCTGATCGACAGCCACGTCCACCTGAACCTAACCGGTCTGTTCACAAGCTTTGGCGGCGCGGAATATGCGAATTGGGACGGCGTCGGCGCGATGGCAGTCGCAAACGCGCGTGATTACCTTATGGATGGGTACACAACGGTTCGCGATGCCTGTGGCCAAGGCGATGCGATGAAAAAGCTGATCGATCAGGATATTCTTGTCGGGCCACGGATTTACCCGAGTGGTGCGTGCATCGGTCCACAATCTGGTCACACGGACTGGCGCAGCCCTCGTGCCCGGGCTGAAGGTGGCCCCGTCGCACAGGTGGAAGAACTCAATCTCGCGGTCGTTGCAGACGGCGTAGACGAAATTAGAACGGCCGCGCGCCGGAACCTCAGCTATGGGGCCACGCAAATCAAACTAACCGTCGGCGGCGGAGTTTCTTCGGAATTAGACCCGCTTTGGTCTGTTGGATACGGCGTGGAAGAGATCAGGGCGGCCGTAGAGGTCGCAGCCTTTTTTGATACTTACGCCTTTACGCATGCATACACGGACGAAACTGTCCAAATGGCACTGGATGCGGGCGTCAAAGTCATTGAGCACGGCCAGATGGTCACAGAAGAAACCGTGAAACGAATGGCTGATGAAGGGATATTCTGGTCCCTCAACACCGCCGGGTTCTCACCGATCCTGTTTGAGCACCCGAACTTTGCACCGGGTACGCCAGCAGGCATCAAGCTTGCGGTTGCACATGACCAAAGCAAGGATCTCATCGCGCTTGTCAAGAAATACAAACCCAAGGTCGTGCACAACGTTGATACAGTACTGTCAACGCTCGATCAGGGCCGTGCCCATCGCGATTTCGAAAAGTACCAGTTTGCTGATTGGTTCGGCAATCATGCCATGCTGGTCTCCGCTACGTCGACCGCGGGCGAACTGGCGCAGCTGACTGGCCAACGTAATCCTTATCCGGAGCAGTTGGGGGTGATCCAAGAAGGAGCCTACGCCGATATCCTGATCGTCGATGGCAACCCGCTGGAAGATCTTTCTGTCTTGGGGGCCCAACCGAAATGGTTTGACGCGGAACCGCGTGAAGAAGGTTTCGACACCATCCGTGTCATCATGAAGGACGGCAAATTCTACAAGAATACGCTGGAATAAAAGGAAAGTGGGGTGGTCTATCTTTGATAACCCCACACTTCAGCCAAGAAACCTTCCCTGAAAGGAAAGACTGTGAAACATCTCAGCCTTGGCGTCTTTATGGCGATCTGTGGTTCAATTGCCGCAGCTGAAGACGCCGAAAGCATTCGTACGTTTTTGTTCATTGGCACGTCCAATAGCACCGCTTGGGAAATGCAGATCGCCAATCCGGGGGATCGCACAGCCTCGGTGAAGGGCGGGATCGAAGCGCTCGGTGGAGAGCTTTTGAGCTATTACTGGGGGCTTGGAAACGGGAAGAACTACATCACCGTTTCCCTGCCAGACGATCCAACCTTTATCCAGGCCTTCTATGTCAGCCGCCTCGGCGATGGCCTGCTTGATGATTACCAGATGATCGAGTTGATGAGCAGCGCCGACATGGCTGCGGCGCTGGAACGTGTTCCCGAAATCAAAGCAGTGGATGACGTAAAGTGATTGGAGGTTTGTCGCACCAGAGGTCGTATCTTCCACCACGACCGACCCTTGCCGCCGCGTTATTGAGCGCCTTTGCACTTTTTAGTAGTGCTGCTGATGCCCAGGAAAATGCTGCTCAGGCGAAACTGGAGGCCGCAGCCCAGGTTTCGTTGGGCGGCCCGGGATCAGCCAGTGCGCAACAGGAGCAAGATAGGCTGCGCAGACTTGAAGACTCTCGATGGCCCGGTTTGGACCGTGCCATTGATCCAACCGAAACCGCTTTGGGTCGATTTAGGGAAAACACCGGATTGGCGCTCAGCTTTGATTACCAAGCGCAATACCAACGCAGTTCTCACAGTCTGACCGGGCAGGACGAATCTGCATCCGGTCAGCTCAGGATGATTGGGACGTGGGAATTGGCAAACCGGGGTGGTGAAAACCCGGGTAGCCTTGTCTTTATTCTGGAGAACCGACACCGGTTGGGCCAGTCCATTGCACCCTCAGCACTGCCTGCGCAAATTGGATATCAAGGGGCAACCGCGGTCACGTTTGGGGACACAAACACGACCTTGTCGGTAGCTTACTGGCAACAAGCCTTCGCAAACGGACGCGGAGGAGTGGTGGCGGGTCGGATCGATCCGGGCGACTACTCCGACATTCTTGGGTACGTGAACCCAAGAACGACCTTTTCGAACTATTCAATCCTGTTTAGCCCTGTACTGCCAATCCCAGATCCAGGCTTTGGCGTCACGGTCGGCGGCTATCTGACGGATCAGATTTACGCGTTAGGGGTGGTCAGCGACGCCAATGGGTCTCTCACAGACATCGAGTGGTTTTCCGGGGGTAGCGAATTTTACAAATACGCCGAGATCGGCTGGACGCCCGAAAAATCAAAACGATTTCTAACAAACGTTCATCTGGGGATGTTTCACACGGATGCGCGCCAACAAGTTGGCGTACCGGAAACATATGGAGCCACACTTTCTGCCAACCATACATTCGACAACCAACTGATGATCTTCGGACGGCTGGGATGGTCCAATGGCGGCGGTGCGTTGGCCAGGCGTGCAGTCAACGCAGGCTTGATGTGGCGACCTGGCACCTATGATGATCTCCTTGGCATAGCGGCCACTGTTGCCGACCTGACGACACCAGGATTGCCCAATCAAACGACACTTGAAGCTTTCTACCGTTTGGACTTGGCCGACAATCTGGCACTGACGGCAGACGTGCAATACCTGAATAATCCCGGATCAAACTCGAACGACCCGCTGGTCTTGGGACTGAGACTGAGGGTCAATCTTTGATGAATGCCGGGTAGCAGTTTCCGTTCGGGCTTCATTTTGGCCGGAACGGGCGGGGGCGGCAAGTGAGTGGGTCGCCCCCAACCATTTGGATGGCAGACCTTTTCGGTCTCCTTATGATCTCTTCAGTCTTTATGTGGGAGCTTTAGTGTCATGACGCGATACATCTACGGTTTGGTTATTTTGCTCTTTGCTGCGGCGGTTTCGACGTCAAACGCTGTTCCAGCGTACGCACAGAACGCGGCGAGTGAACAGGAACCTGCCGAGGTACAGCAAGAAGATCTCTTAACTCAGGTTGCCGACAAATCAATTTCTGCCGGTGACCTGGAGATACTGCTTGTTCCGCTGACGACTGATGAGCTTTCAGAAATTGCTGTTGCCTGGCAAGACCATGTTCGCAACCAACTTGAAGAAATTGCCCGTATCAATCTTAGCCTTCAGGACGGAAACGAAGCGCAAGAAGATGACCTGAGATCACAGCTTTCTTTGATAAACGACACTGGCACTGTAATTTTGGATAATTACACACTGGTCTTGAACGAATGGGCCCTAAAGGGTGCCGCCGAAGAAGACCTGAAACCGCACACCGATTATCTTTTAGCGCTCAAAACTGGCGTGCTTAAAACAACGGATTTACAGACGTTATTTCACAACGCTCTCCAATGGTTGGTTTCCTGGGAGGGAGGCGCTGGTCTTCTATTGGCTGGGTTGGGTGTTTTGGCTGCTGTTTGGGTTATGATGTTTGTAGCCAAAATGGTGCGTCGTTTAACTGAGCGCGGTCTTGAAAAAATACCAACAATATCGCGGATGCTTAAGAAATTCATTGCGACCGCAGTGTTTTGGGCGGTCTTTATTCTCGGAATTCTGGTTGTACTTGCCTTGTTCGGTGTGAACGTCACTCCTTTGTTTGCAATATTTGGTGGTTTGTCTTTCATTCTTGGCTTTGCGCTTCAGGAAACGCTAGGCAATCTCGCCAGCGGTCTGATGATCATGGTTTTGAAGCCATTCGATACCGGAGACTATATTCAGGTTGGCGGGTCATCTGGTTTTGTTGACGACATGTCGGTCGTTTCGACAAAAATCCGAACCTTCGACAACCAGATCATCATTGTGCCGAATAGTAAGATCTGGGGTGACGTAATCACAAATGTCAGCGCATCTGATGAGCGTCGCGTCGATCTGGTTTTTGGGATCGCGTATTCAGACAACGCTGCTCACGCAATCGATGTTCTGAAGGAATTGGTCGCAAGACATGAACTATGCCTGAAGTCGCCTGATCCAGAAATATTTGTTGGTGAACTTGGCGACAATTCAGTCAATATCTTTTGTCGACCGTGGTCCAAGTCTGACGACTATTGGACTGTCTATTGGGACCTCACAGGACAAGCCAAGGAGCGGTTTGACCAAGAGGGAATATCAATACCGTTCCCGCAGCGCGATGTTCACCTGATCCCAGTGGAAGGAGTAAAGACATGAGAGCATTAGTAATGTTGATGATGTCCTTTCTGCTTCTTTGCAGTGTAGCCTCGGCTCAGTCAGAAGAAGTTTTGCTGCCACAGCAGGAGCGAGAAGATCCCGAATTCATAGCACCGGTCATTGTCGACGGGGATGAGCTTTTTGTCGTCCGCGGATCCAGCGCATTGCCCGCAACGGACAGGGCCGCAAAGATTGAAGAAAGAATTGCTCAAGTTGCTGATAGATCAGAGAGCAAAACGGTCGACATCCAAATCTCCCGGGCTGAATTTGGACAACTCGTACGCGTCGACGGCCATATGGTCACTATTACCACTCAGGCTGATGCCGACCACGAACAGATGGACATTGAAGTTCTGGCCGGGCTGCAAGCAGAGGCCATCGAAAATGCCATTTTAAAGTACCGGGAAGCGCGATCCAGCGAAGGCCGCGTTGACAGCGCCTTGGCCGCTGTTGCTTGGACGGCGTTGTTTGCACTGGTGTCATACTTCTTCTTTGCCAAACGGAAGAAGTTTCTGGGCTACGTCAGAAACAACTTGGAAAAGAGAGCGGAAAGCGTCGAGGAAGCTACAAAGTCAATCCTACGAAGCAGGGCAATCGCGTCTATCATCGTTTATTCAATTCATGCTTTGATGTGGGTGCTGTTTCTGTTTTTTCTCTATTACTACCTGTCCTTGGTTTTGCTGTCTTTCGCGGAAACCCAGGCCATCGCTCAAGTTCTTCTAAAGTACGTTAGTGAGCCATTGATAAATGTTGTGCTGGCTGTCGTTGGGTACATCCCAAACCTGATCATGCTGGTGATTATTGCAGCCTTATGTCGATTTGCGATCCGCGGCCTCGATCTGTTCTTTGACAACCTGGAGAACGGTGCATTCGAAATCAAAGATTTCGAGGCGCACTGGATCGCGCCAACGAACATGCTGTTCAGGGCTTTGATCATCGTGATCGCACTGGTGTTCGCCTACCCATACATTCCGGGCTCAGGTTCCCGGGCGTTTCAAGGCCTGACAATTCTTGCCGGTATCATGGTCTCGTTGGGATCTAACACAGTTGTATCGAACATGATGGCAGGTCTGTTTGTCATCTATCGGCGCAGCACGAATGTTGGTGATCGAATAATGGTTGGCGACAAGATAGGGGACGTAACCGAAATCAAGCTTATGGAAACACTTATCAAATCCATCAAAAACGAAATGATCAGTATTCCAAACGCTCAGTTGTTGAACTCAGAGGTCGTGAATTATTCGCGCAAAGTCGATGGTCGAGGCCTTCTCGTGCACACGACGGTCGGGATCGGGTACGAGGAGCCGCCAAAAAAAATCACGGCAATGTTGATAGAGGCGGCTCATCGCACACAGAGTTTGAAGAAAAACCCGGAGCCCTTTGTACTTTGGACACAGTTGGCTGACTATGCCATCAATTACGAAATTAACGCATACACATCTCGAGGATCGAGTTTGCCTAAGATTCTGTCTGATCTACACCAAAACATCGTGGAAGTGTTCAACGAGAACGGTACGCAAATTATGACACCGTCCTACATGGCCGACCCGCCAAGTCCTAAGATTCCCACTGAGGAATGGGATGGAAAGCTTGCTCATATAGCGGAGTAAAAGAATACCAAGTCCACTCTGGGTCTACTAAACCCCGCCCTTGCAGGTTGTCGGATTAGTTTGATTGATCCAGAGCAATGGGTAGGATTAATGCAATAGTTTTCAGAACGTTTTGGGGTTCCAGATGATCAATTGGACATTTACCGCAATAGTAACGCTTCTCGCGAGTGGCGCTCTTGCCGCTGGTATGGAGCGGTGGGGTGAGTCTGGCGACTGGACAATTTTGATCGACCTCGAGAAAGGAAACGGCTGCCTCGCGTGGAAGCCCTTCGAAGACGACATGACAGTTGAAATTGGTGTCGCACCCAATCAGGCTGGCGGTTTCTTTGCCGCCTACAATCCGGCCTGGGTTCAGATTGAGGACGGATCAACCGGTATCGTGAACTTCGATTTCGGTGACGCAAAGTTTGAAGGCGAAGCCGTAGGTGTTTTTAAAAATGGCGTCCCCGGGGGTTACGCCTTTTTCGACAACCCCGCGTTTGTAACCGAATTCGGCAAGCGCCAAAGCGTCACGATAATTGGTGAAAGTGGAACCGAAGTAGAACTTGATCTGAGTGGGTCTTCGAAAGCCATCGAGGCCGTTTTGGCATGTCAGGCAGAACAGCCTGAACCACTCAAGAACTAGGTCGTGACCGACTATTGAAGCTGATTCATGTCTGGCACGCACGGTTGCCTGTCTGCTGGCATCGCATCAGCACCTTCCGGAGCCTTGTTTCTGGATCCACCGACATCCAACTTGAACTTCGGTGACGAAAGTTGACCGGTCACATCAAACGGCCACGCGCTACGGGATAACGGTTTGCCAACTCGACGAGGTTCTGCCCTGATCGCAATAATATCTTTGACCCAATCCACTTGGCCCTTGGCCACCAATTGAACAGAACCCGTTTCAACCACGATGGAGTCTGAGCTTACCCGGCCGGCTTCGATTTTAATTGGTGCCACAACGCATGTTATGTCCGTGTAACCTTGACGGAGTTCCTCTGAAAACAGCCATGGGAAAATACCAAGCCCTGCCAACTCCAGAAGGCTGGTGCTGACATAGCCTTGTGACATCGATAAAGAAGCAGTGCCGCGCATGGAATTCACAAACGCATTGCCAGACGCGGTACTGCCTGAAACGTTGAACTCACCACTCAATCGCCCATATGCATCTATCCCGATACCCAGTTCATCGAGAATCTCTCCGAATTCCCATCCTGAGGTTGACCCCGACAAGGAGAGCCAATCAGGTGAGTCAATCAGATCCATCACTGCCCGTAGGCTGAAGTTTCCACCGCCATAAGCCATCTGGAGCGGGCCAAAATCTACGGTCCCTTCTTTTGCAGACAATTGGCTGGAAACAGAAGTTACGCCTTGTTGGCCAACAATCTCCTTAAAGTCGATCTGTACCTGAACGTCAGCCTCTCTCAGTACGCGCTGCACATCCAGAAGATCGGCTGGCTTTCCTTTCTCCTTTGGTAAAACCAGGGGCTGTACGTTGGTTTCCTTCGGTAGAACCAAGGGCTGTACGTCGGTTTCAGGATCTTTTGAAGCGTCGCCTACCAAGCTTTTAAGCTGGTCCAGCGTAGCGGTCAGGTTTTTTAGATCGTTTAAATCGAGCCTTTTACTCGCAACGTTTCCGCGAATTACAGAAGCGCCCTCGGGAAATTTTGCATCCAAAGCGGCCAGAAGGTGTGACGAACCGGCTTCAAACTCGATTGAGGCAGTGAAGTCCTCGCCCTGCTTCGACGTCACTGCATCGACGGCAAGTGCGCCAATCTCGACAGGTTGCAATTTAAGCGCAGTCAGAAAACTAGCTCCGTCGCTGACATCCAGTTCCACGTCAAAATCAAGGCCTGACAGCCCTTTCAATTCGCTGACCGATAGCGCGAGGTCAAGCGCCCAAATATCTGTGCCATAGGTGGTTGCATTAAACCTGTTGAGCGAAACAGGCCCTCCTTCATTGGACAAGCTGAAGTCGGCATTTATGCCACCGAGCTGATCGACAAAATCTTCATCCATATTTGGCAAAATCAATTTGGCCGGCCCGTTGAGTATGCCTTCGAAAGTCACGTCCTGAAGCTGAAGCAGGTCGAGAATTTCGCCGTCGGCCTTTAGAATTGGGTCCTCAATGGGTCCAGCCTGTAAGGCGATGCCCAGCATCGCAAGCCGACCATCGGGCATGCGGCGAATGCGTTCGATAGAGGCTGGCCCGATCACGTCCAGGCCTTGATCAAATGCGTTAGTTTGGAACAGAAGTTTCTCGAACTCGAAAGACGCAAGTGATCCTACCATGTGCATTTCAAAGGCTGTGAACTTCAGCTCCTGGAAACTCTTTGCTGCGTTCGGCGGCTGCCCCTCAGGATAAAGCCGCGCGTCGAATAGCAGATCAACGCCCCGAGCTGTGTAGAGGTCTTCTATCGATCCTTCTGCTGTAAGTTGCTGTCCGTCCTCAAGGTTTACGGTGGTCGTAAAGGTCTCGATTTTCAGAGCATCCTGAGAAACAAGCTCTGCTTGCAACTGGCCATTCCCTTCCAGAACTCGCTCCAGCCCAATGACTTCAAGAAAGTCACCGAATTCACCAGTGTCCATCTGCAAGACAGCACGATAGCCACCTCCCTCGCTTTCCGAAAAAGGTTCGCCGTCGTAGCTTACCGTCATTTCGCCAAAATTGGCGCGCGTCGCAAACGGCGCACTATGAGGATAGTCACCCTCGATTTCGAAACTTTGGCCGTTGACGGAGCCTGTCCCCGAGACCTTTGTTCTTTGCCCTTTGTCTACCTGTTCCAGAGCGAGAGACTGGAGGTCAAACACGAACGAAAAGCCAGAGGATTGATCATCAATGTTCAACCCAATGGATGTGAAAGTTACATTCTTGTCGCTCAGGAATGAGAGGATTCCACTACCTTCTGGGTCGCCCTCATTGGATCCGCCGGTCTCAGCTATAGCCTCTTGATTGTCCTCTTCCGTGGCGTTTTCGGGTTCAGGTTTTGGCGTCGGTCGGCCTTTTCGCCAACTTGTAGTGCCGTCAGCAGCTGTAAGGAAATTCGCCTGGAGACCGTCAACGACGAGGTTGTCAAAGTGCAGACGTCGATTGGCCAAAGCAGCAACATCCACTTCCAGTTCCAGAAGGTTCAATTCTGCAAGAGATGTTTCCGGCATAGTTTGGCTCGGGATAACCACACCACCGACGTAAATGTGGGTAATGCGTCCAAGCGCGACACTTACATCGTCATTAACCACAATCGGCTGTCCGATTTGTTCAGAAAGGACTTTTTCGACCAGGTCACGTCGCATCTCCGAGAATAGCGGCGCAGCAAGTAGCAACCAAACAAATCCGATTGTTGCAAACACAAGTAGTACGACAATCCCAATTGATCTAAGAAGCCAAGTCCTCATGCATCCCCCTGTCGTCGCCTACGCCGTTTGGTCTATCTGCAATTCGGCGTTCGCCAATCTGCTGGACTAGATGGGCACATAATTCGGTTCGCGCGCGCCGCGCATTTAGTGCTCATCGGTCCAAAGCCGCCAGGATACGAGCATCCCGCTCGTATGGGTCCTCGCGGAAATGAACGACCCCGTCTTCGACCCACGCTGTCCAGTATGTTAAAAGAACCGGCATTGGCTCAGGTAGATCAACGCGCGTTGTCTTTCCGCTATCCAAAATGGACTGCATCTTCTGTCGGCTCCAATCTGGCTCTCCCTCCATCAGAAGGCTCGCGAACTCGAACGGATACTCAAGGCGAACGCAGCCGGAACTGAGATTTCTCTCGTTTCGGTCAAAAAGGGTTTTGTCGTTTGTGTCGTGCAAGTATACAGCGTATTTGTTTGGAAACATGAACTTAACCAAACCCAGCGCATTGTCTGGGCCCGGTTGCTGAACCAGGGTCACGCCGGGGTTCTTCGCCCCCCAGTTTACAGCGTTTGCGGGGATTGTCTGGCCATCCTTGTTCCGAACGACATAATTGTTGCGTGTCAGATAGGCTGGATCCTTGCGGATGCGCGAAAGTTTGTCCTTACGAAAAATCGAGGCGGGAACGGTCCAGGTGGGATTGAATTCCATGTACTCAATTTCATCTCGAAACACCGGGGTCTTTCGATAGGCTGACCCTGTGATTGATCTAGTGGTCCAAAGCGTGCCATCCGATGTAACCAAATATGTGCGGGCTCCTGCAATGTTCACCAGCACGAATTCGTCGTCGACTTCCCGCATAAGCCAGCGGCCGCGTTCCAAGCTGAGACGCAACTTGTTTATGCGATCTTCCACCGGTTTGTTTAGCGATGCGAACGTCTTACCGCCAATGACCCCATCGGCTTCTAATCCATGCCGACTCTGAAAGGATTTGACTATTTTCACCAAGCTATCGTCGTAAACCCAAGCTGGGTTTGTGCCGTTTTCGCCATCTTCAGAAGAACCGCTTGTTTCAACGTAGCCTTCTGCCGCCAGCCTTTCGCGCAGCTTAGCGACGGCAGGGTCCACCATCTCTGGTTTAAGAACGGTTTCATCCGGAACATTGGTCCAACCGCCCTGTAAAGCAATGGCCCTATACTTACTCAGTGCTTCGACAAGCATCACGTACTGCGCATTGTCGATATCAATACGTGCGATTAACGCGCTAAAACCTTCACCTTTAAGAAACTGATTCAGGGCAACGGCTGGGTCTTGTTGAATTACCGGTTTTGAGAAGTTCCAATCGTCGTCCAGTGCATTTGGGTCTACTTTTCCAAACACCAAATGATGGACCAGTTTCACCGCAGCGTCCGTTGCCAGAATATCGAACAAAGCTTGATTAGAAACATCGCCAGTTTGGGCGGCCTTAAATGCGGTTTGAAGCTCCGCTAAGTCAAAATCTTCCGGTCTGAAGCCCTGTTCTATTGCACTATCCAACTCATCAAAGAGTTCGTCTGACAATTCATCGCGTGTCCACGCAGGAGTGAAGTCCCTCTCTTCGTAAAAACGCGGCACTAGGATTTCAGCATCCAAGCTCTTGCTGTCAGGTAGCGTGCTACTCACTTCCAACTCGGCACCGAGTAGAGCAGCAATCTGCTCTGAGATCTCGTTTGCGACGCTTGGGTTGGGGAATATTGTTACCAATGCAGTTAGCGAAATCGCGACTAACGACTTAACGTGACCCACCAATACCTCCTGCGGCTTCGCGCTATATGCTGTCTCTATGTGGAAGGATACTCATACATAATGTATAATCAAATCGTAATTTATGATTTTAGTATGGCCATTTGATTGGAGGGCTCGAGAGCCGTGTGTATATGCAGGGGATCGGCGCTGAACGTCCAAACGATCCTGTGGACGAGGCGGCCCTGTTGAATCTACTGTCATTGCAGTATCGACGGAGTTGGGCGGGTTATGGCGACATTTGTATTGGTCCATGGAGCGTGGCAAGGGGGATGGTGCTGGGCTCGCGTAGCCGCGCTTCTGCGCAGGGAGGGCCACGACGTTTTTACCCCTACACTGACAGGTCTGGGCGAGCGTGCTCATCTCGAGAGTGACGAAACCGATCTGGCCATGCATATCGAGGATGTCCTGGGGGTGATCACGTGCGAAGAACTCTCTGACATTGTTTTGTGCGGTCATAGCTATGGCGGCATGGTTGTCACCGGAGTCGCAAATAGAGCGCCCGACCACATTCGCTCACTTGTGTACCTCGATGCGCTCGTGCCGGGCGATGGGCAGGCCGCCTTGGATGTGTTGCCTGCGGATATCGCGGCAGGGCTTCGTGACAGTGCCGTCGATGGCAAAGTCGCGCCGGGCCCAGCGGAGGCTTTTTCGGTGAATGGAGCAGACTGTGCGTGGGTAGACCGCCGAAATGTCGCGCAACCACTCAAGACATTTGAGCAACCGATTCAACTGGTGAGCGGCGGAACCAAGGTGTTAAAGCGGACCTACATCTATGCCACTGGCTGGGTCCCAGGGCTTGGCCAACCGTTTTTTGAGCGATACCAGCATCAGTCGGGGTGGACAGCGGTTTCGGTGCCATTCGGGCACTACGTGATGATCGATAGGCCTGACGACTTGGCCCGAATGCTAATGTCCGCGATTTGAATTTGGCCGCCGGATCCTGCACGAGCGCGCGGACAGCGAAATCGCCCGCATAGGAATAGTTATTGCTTCTATCCCGATTGTCCTACTTCAATCAGCGCTTCGGGCGAGATGCGCCGTAGCTCCGCAAGTGAATCCGCGTCTCGACTGATCAGCTGGCATTGATCTCAAACCGAAGCTTCAGCTTCAATGGCAGGCAACCGATCTCGGCGCCGTCACTTTCGGATGCTCGATAATGAGTATGCGGTACTAGCTAGGAAAATAAGATCGGCTCAGACAAGGCGCTCGACGTTATCTTGGCCAACAAGTCTCTCACAATTGCCTTAGAACTGTTTCCCACTGACTAGGGTTGAATTTTTTCGACCAGAGTGCACTCTTGATTGTGGATGAGCGTCTAAAGTCGATTGAGCTGAGAGAGGACTACTATAAATTGAACGAATTCTACGCACCGCGCAAACTTATGGGCAAAAAATGCAAACTTATGCGCAAATCTCGCGCAAGGTTATGGGCGTAGAATCCGTAATTTTCTGAATGTAATCAGTGTTGGGCGCGCAACGATATGCGCGCGCCTACAGATTTTTGTAGGTGCGCCCAAAGCTTTGCATTTCGCCTAAAGATTTGCATCTTTGGCCCAAAACATTGGGCGCAAAAGCCGCGCACAGAATTTAGAATTCAAAGCTAATTGCGCACAGCGCAAATTTTGGTTGGTCCCATACCATAGACGTGGCCTCCGTGAAGCTTGAAGTTTGCCGCTTCCAACCCAAAGTGGACAAGAATGATCTACGTCAAGAGCGGAATGCGGACTTCCGCCGTAGTTTTCTCAGATGGCGGCTGTAGGCTACAAGATAAGCGGGTGCTATTGCTTAAGGTCAGCGATGCCCAGGAATCCGGACTTTGCAAAATTTAGCGGACGGCCCAATTCGGACGTGGCCCGATGGGCGTCGTTGCTGCGGTGCAGCCCGCCAAGCCAGCCATTCGCCGCGAGCGCAACGCTAGAAACTAATTCGACGCGAGCACATGACCTTGCCGAAACCACCTGCCAAGAGGCCGGAGATTGTTCCATTGTCGATTTCCAGATCGACTTTTATCAGGCTCGGACTCGCCGGGTTCATAAACACCCCTTGTTCGATTTGAAATGACCGTTGAGATGATACGACAAAGTCGTGCAATACACATGCTAAGGGCCCCGCAGCCATCCCCGTCGCGGCTTCTTCCTCAATCGCGTATCGGGGCGCAAACATGCGGGTTGTAGCGTCTCGGTCGGTCGCCGATGGGTCTCTTGTGAAGACGTAGTAGCCGATCAAATCCAGTCGTTCGCTGATTTGCGTGATTTTGGCAAAATCTGGTTTCACATTGGCAAGACCATCGGCATCAGCGAGGCCGATGACAATGAAACTGTTACCGGTATTGACTAAAACCGGTGGTATTTCCTGATCAAGATGATGTCTGTTGATCCCAAGGGAGTTCAGTACATCGTCGATGCTTACACCTTTTTCCACCCATTCCTCTGGTATCGCGTATTTTGGGGCCAGCTGTTCCATATAGGCGGCACCCTCTTTCATTAGTATGCGCCTTGGCCCATCAACTGTCTCCTTCGAGGTGTTGGGATTGGGAATCCGGCCCAGCGCGTCAAGGTGAGAGAAGGCGGCAATTGTTGCATGACCGCAATGAGCGATGCGCCTGTTCGGTGTGAAGAAATCCAGTTTGAAGCCCTCTGTCTTGGACTGCGACACAAAGGCCGTTTCGGACAATCCAACCCTTGCCGCGACGGTTTGCATATCCTGTTCGCCCAATTCATCAGCATCCAGGACGACGCCTGCGGGATTTCCACCGGCGCCACTGTCGACAAAGCCGTGTACGATTTCAACCGTTACCTGTCTGACAGTATTTGCTTGCGTATTCATTGGTTTTCTCCATGCGTCGGCCGCACCTTTGAGCATGGTGCGGCCAGTTTTACGTCAGTTGCTGGCGGCGGTGATGCGGTTCAGAAAGGCGGTCATTTGCGCCGCAATCTCGGGCCCATATTCTTCCAGCGCGAAGTGACCCGTATCGAGCAGATGAAACTCGAGATCATTCAGATCGCGTTCATAGGGATAGGCGCCTTCGACCGGAAAGATGTGATCATTCTTACCCCACATCAGTAGCGCCGGGGGTTGATGCTTCCGAAACAGCGCTTGCCATTTTGGGTACTCGGCAACATTGGTGCCGTAGTCTAGGAAGAGTTCAAGTTGCACCTCTTGATTACCTTCGCGGTCGAGCAGGTATTGGACATGCCAATAATTGTCGGGACTGATCAGTTCCGGTTTTTTAACGCCGTGGGTGAACTGCCATTTGGTTGCATCCAGAGTGAGGAATCCACGAAGCTGGTCGCCGTTCTCTTGCGATGGCTCGGCCCAATAGGCTTTGATTGGATCCCAGAACTCGCGCAGCCCTTCCTCGTAAGCATTCCCGTTTTGAATGATGAAGCCGGTTACCCGCTCGGGCTGTTCCGCAAACATTCGGAAACCAACCGGGGCACCATAGTCCATCAAATAGACCGAGTACTGTTCGACTCCCTTCCGGTCGAGCAGCGATGTCATCATTTCGGAGATATTCGCGAAGGAATACTCGAAGCCTTCGGCCTTTGGCATCTCCGACGCTCCAAATCCGGGAAAATCGGGTGCGATCACGTGGTAGTGCTTGGCCAGTTCAGGGATAAGGTTGCGGAACATATGTGATGAGGTCGGAAAGCCGTGAAGCAGCAGGACAGTAGGTCTGTTTGGATCTCCTGCTTCACGATAGGCGATAGCGATGTCGCCGATTTCTTCCGTGCGGAAGCTGACAGCCTGCGTAGCTTCAATTCCAGTCTCTGCGGCGATTGCTGGCGCCGGTGTAAATGGCGCAGCAATGGAAAGTGCGAGAATGCTGGCGCTCAGGACGGATTTCAGATTGCGCGACATGGATGTTTCCTTTCTTCAGGTTACGGCGTGCGTGCTTGAACGCGCGGGGCTTGATATCGGTCAGTTTTGCTGACCCAGTGCCTCTTCGAGCCTTGCGTTTCGAGCTTTCAGTGCTTCCAACTCAGTGCGAAGCGGGACGAGGTAATCTTCAAATTCTTCAAGGGTCAGGCGTTGGGGGATGTGCTGCGGGCAGTTCCAGTCCATCGCCTCAAACTTGATCACAATCGCCCGCTCAGGATGAGCGCGATAGCCCGGCTCACTCAGGCGTTGCATCAGCGCCGGATCGGCATTGGCATCAATGAGTTTCGCCCGACCCCAGATCTTGAGGCGCCGCTGATTGGGATAATCCATCAGGATCAGCGAGATTCGGTCATTGCCCAGCAGATTCCCAGTGCTGAGATATTGCCGGTTGCCGCGGAAATCGGCGTAGGCAAGTGTCCGTTCATCCAACACTTTCAGAAAACCCGCTGGTCCACCGCGAAATTGTACATAGGGCCAGCCGGTTTCCGAGACTGTTGCCTGATAGAAGCCGTCTCTTTGCCCGATGAACCTGGCCTCGACCGGGCTGATTGAGTCCTCCTGACGCGTGCCGTCCAGAAACTTCGCGTAGCCGTTAGCTGACCCGTTTTTGGCCTGCGTTTCGCGAACGGAGGACGTGAAGCTGATCTCTGCAAAGGGTCGTGCCATTGAATTCTCCATCTCGGCCTGGGCGATGCCCTGGGACTGAGGTGAAGTTAGTTGGAGCTTTCAAGTTGCGGAATTTGGATACTTGGCAATATATTATTCAAAAATATGGAATAATATCTTGGACAGATTTCACGCGTTAAAAGTCTTTGTGAAGGTCGCCGAACTAAAAGGTTTCGCTGCTGCGGCCCGCGACCTCAACATGTCACCACCGACAGTGACCCGAATGGTTTCTATGCTTGAGGACAGCCTCGGGCTACGTCTTTTTGTACGCACAACGCGCTCAGTGATGCTGACTGATAGCGGGCAAAGGTTTTTTGAGGATGCCAGACGTATTCTGGCTGACCTTGAAGAGGCCGAGCGCGCCGCTGTCGGTTCCTATGCCGAACCGACCGGGGAAATTAGTGTTACTGCATCAGTCCTGTTTGGCCGTATGTTCGTCACTCCAATTTTGGGCGAATTTCTGGATCTGTATCCAAAGCTCTCAGCGCGCACGCTCTATGTGGACCGAGTGGTCAATCTGATTGATGAGGGTCTCGACGTCGGGATCAGAATTGGCAACCTCGCTGATTCCAGTTTGATGGCTGTCAGGTGTGGTACGGTGAGGCAGGTCGCGTTTGCTTCCTGTAAATATCTTGACCAATATGGCGAACCAGATACGCCCGATGATTTATCCTGCCATGCAATCATTAATTCAACTGCCTTGAATGCATCGGCCCAATGGCATTTTCAACGGGGCAGAAAGACTGTCACCAAACGCATGAGCCCACGCATCAGCATGAACACAAATGACGCTGTGATCGAGTTGGCCTTGCAAGGTCATGGTGTCGGGCGGCTTCTGTCCTATCAAGTCGCACCCTACATTGCAGATGGGCGGCTCAAGACTGTTCTAAAGTCGTATGAACCACCCGAAGTCCCCATCCATCTTGTGCATCAAGAGGGACGAACCGTGTCTGCGAAGGTGCGCACCTTTGTTGACTTTGCTGTCGGACGTCTAAAATCAGATCCCCTTCTTGTCGGGAATCAAACACAGGTCCAAAAGCAAGATTAACAAATGGGCGGGCGTCGCGCTATTCAGCCACTGCCGCGACCGAGGCGATCCATGCATTTGGCACAAAGGCATCATCCAACGCGGTGTCCGCCACATGGTTCGTATAGTTCGACAGGGTTTTCAACGCTGTGCCGAGGATGACTTCCAGCATAGATTGGCGTGTGTAACCAGCCGTCAGAAACGCCTCGACCTGTGCGTCGCTGGGCCAGCCTCGGCTTTCGTTGATCACGATGGCGAATTTGCGCAGTGCTTCCAATTTGGGGTCGGCGATAGGGCTGCCATCGCGTAACGCTGCGATCACGTCTTCGGGGATACCAGCCATCTGTGAAAGAGTGGTATGGGCGGCCATGCAGTACTTGCACCCGTTCAACCGGTTGTTAGTCATAAGGATGATCTGGCGCTCAGTCTCTGACAGGCTGGTCTTTCCAAAGATGTTGGCAAGTGTCGTATAGCCTTCCAAAATCGCGGGCGCTTCGGCCATGGCCGCATAAAGGTTGGGCACAAAACCATATCCTTTCAGCGATGCTTCCAGAATTGGTTTCGCGGCATCAGGGGCTGAGGCGATTGTATATGTCTCAAAATCAGTCATGTCTGGTTTCCTTTGGGAAGAGTTTTCGACACACGCGAATTGTCATTGCGGACAGGGCGTCTTGGAGAAATGCCGGCCTTTTGGGGAGGGGAGAGGCAGCGGCGGCTCCGACCGGCAAAAGCCACCAAATTCCTCGATCAAAGGCTGCCGACAGGCGTGTGGTGGATGTCTGCCCACTTGGCATGGGCGCCTTGGATCACGGTCTCTTTGTCCTCAAGGTACTTCTTGAAGATTTCCTCATTCACAAAGAGATAGAGCTTGTCGTCCACGATATCGGCATACCGAACATCGCCATCAAGCTTCTTGCCTACATAGACGCCAAAGGCGCAGAACCCGCCGAATTGAGGCAGATGTGCAGTCGGATCCGCCTCGAATGTGGCTTTCGCTGCCTGCGACGCAAAATAGTAGTCCACTCCATCATGGGCCGATGTAAAAGTGGCGTTGCCCATTTCGGGTTTTTCGGCTTCAAACATCGATACAGGATCGACGCCATGCATGCCGAGGGGCTGCCCGGTCAAGGTAAGACTGTTCGAAACGTTGTATTCATCGTCAGCCAATGCCGCCGCCGCCAGGGCGAGAGTCAACGCTGTTGTAAGCGCGGGAAATGTAAAGATGCGTGTCATGATATGTCCTTTCAGGATGTCAGGATCAAATTTGAAGATCGATTTGGGTCAGGCCGATTGGCCAATGCGCTCAACCGCGTCGTCGGTCCACCAGACGCCGTTGGCGACCATACGGAAGTTGATGATGGCGGCGAGATACCCGTCACCTTCAGGCACCTTAGCCCCGGCTGTGGCATCGCGAACGACAGCGACTTCGTAGCCTAGCTCCAGCAGCTCGTAGAGATGCGCCTGCGTACAAAGGTTCGCCGACATCCCCGCGAGGATAACCTTGTCGATCTTGCGTTTACGCAATTGCAGGTTCAGGTCATTCTGAGCAGGGCTGTAAACCTTGTGTGGCGAGCAAATGATGGTTTCGCCATCCTCGATGTACTTCTTGTATTGCGGCATCCAGTCGGCACCTGAGCCCTCGAAGTTGTCCAAATTGAGCGGTCCCAGGCGGTCAAACATGCCGATGCTGTGCATCGTGGCTTCCAGAGTGCCCTCGAACTCCCACTTGTGGTCATGTGGGTAGTAATAGTGGGGCGAGATGAAGACCGGCATCCCGGCAGCCTTGGCGGCAATGAAAAGCCGTTCGATATTGTCGACCGTGCCCTGTTCGGTCACGCTTTCGCCAACGACACCCCACGTCACACCGTCCTCTGACAAAAAATCAATCTGGGGGTCGGTCACCACAAGCGCAGTACGCCCCGGCTCGATGGTCATGTCGATTTGGGGAAGGCCTGGATTTTCCGGGTCAGCATAGTAGGCGCGTGCTTCGTCGGTCGCGGCATGGGCCTGCCCGCCAGCCACTATTGTTGTACCTGCCGCGGCCGCACCGGCGGCTTGTTGCAAGAGTCGCCGGCGCGCCATATCAACGCGTTCGGGCGTGACGTCGCAAGCGCAGCTTGCTCCATGTTTGTGGTCATGATTGCTCATTGCAAATTTCCTTTGTCTGAGAGGGGCAAATGGGTTTGCTTTACTCGGCAACGCCCCAGGTGGATCTGACAAAGAAGAAGTTATGCACCACATCGATTGAGGTATCGGCCCGCCCTGCCAAGGTTTTGGCCGAACCTGCCATGTGGTCTTGAGGTATGTGCCTAGTCGGAGGTCGCTTGCTGCCTGAATCGTGCCGGAGCCTGGCCAACCCAGCGCTTGAAGGCGCGGCTGAACGTGCTCTGTTCCGAAAACCCGGTCATAAAGGCGATCTCGGCTATGGAAGCCTTACCGTCACGGAGCAGGTCACGGGCAAGTGCAACTTGCGCCTGACCAAGAACGTCGCGATAGGTCAGCCCTTCTTCGGCCAACCTGCGGTAAAGCGTGCGCTCGCTCATTCCCATCTCTTGTGCGACATGCGCTGCTTGCGGCGCGCCGTTACTCAAGGCCGGTGTAAGCCGGTGGACAATTGCTTGGCTCAGTGAGGTGTCGTCATCGCGAGAGTTGAACTCCTCATCCAGGTGCTTCGTCATGAAATCTGACAAGCCCGGATCGCCAAGACGATTTTCGCTTTCCAGCATAGCAGGGCGCATAGCAATGGCGTTGTGGGCGCTCCCAAATCGAACCGGGCACCCGAAATATTCGGCGTAACGCTCTGGTTCTTGTCTGCATGGATGCTGAAACGTGACATATGCAAGCGACAACCCATCACCCACAAACCGATGCATGTTCCTCGCAAAGGCCGCAAGCGCGCATTCGTTGCGCAGCTCCAAGGCAGCGCGATGTGATGTTTGTCCCTCAAAAATCCAAAGGACCGGATCGCCGGTTTCATCAAGTCTGTAAACTGCGGTGTCCGTTACGAGACGAAAATAACGCTCGATCCGTTGCAAAGATTGCCGCAAGGTCGGAGCTGTCTTTACGGCTAGGCCAAGGACGCCGAGATCATCGGTTGCAATCGCGTTCGCATAGGCCTCAACCAACGCGGCCTCGTCCGCTTGTTGCGCACGAATCCAATCGATCAGATCGAAATACGCATCATCCGCCAATTGGCCGTCTTGAGCTTCTGGTAGACGCAGCACGACAGCGCCATTCGAAATCAGGGCGCCATCGTCGTTTAGCGTCATCCCGGCGGCGTTGGCCATCGCGCGGGCGAATGCGTAAGTTACACTTGCCATACAGTGAGATTAGCACTGGAAAGCTCTTTCGCGCCAGATCGTCCAACCCTGTGATAGGTATAATAAATAGAGACAGCCTCGATCTTCGGGCGCTTGAGGATAAATGCGCCAAACTGATAACACTCGTCATCAGGTTTTCTGAACGGTATCGTCCGAAAGCGTGCGGAAGCATGCAGCCATAGAGGTCATGGTAGATGGGCGAAATTTTCATATCTGTGCTGCTGCCGCTCGCAGTTGTTGTCATCATGTTCTGCCTTGGCCTCGGACTCACAGCGGCTGACTTTCAACGTATCGGACGACGTCCACGGGCCTTTTGCGTCGGCGCTCTCAACCAGATCATTTTGCTGCCTTGCATCGCTTTAATGGTGACTTTTATCTTTGGAATTTCCGCTGAGGCAGCCGTTGGCATCATGATTTTAGCGGCCTGTCCGGGCGGGGCGATCAGTAACATCGTGACCAAGCTTTCGAATTGGGATGTCGCTTTGTCCGTTACTCTTACAGCAGTCTTCAGTCTGACTTGTGTCGTTACCTTACCGCTCATCCTGGGGTTTTCGATGCAGATGTTCATGGGGGCAACTGCGCCCGCTATCGACATTTCTTCGACGGCTTTAGCAATGTTTTTTTTAACAGCTTCACCGATCCTAGCCGGGGTGATCGCGCGATCCTTGGCGCCGCGAATTGTAGCTGCGGTCGAACCAATCTTTAGCAAGGTCTCTATGCTACTTTTTGCGATGGTCATCGGAGGCGCTATCATTTCAAACTGGGTGGTGGTCGCGGATAACTACCTTAGGCTTGGACCCGCACTTTTTGTTGTAGGTGCGTCACTCACGTTTATTGGCATCATGAGTTCAGGGATGCTCGGATGCACAGACATCGAGGCGAAGACGATTTCAATTGAGACCGGCGTTCAAAACGGAGCTTTGGGAATCGCAATTGCCACTTTGCTGTTGCCTAACACCAATGGGTTAAGCGAATATGCCATACCATCCGCAATTTATAGCGTGGTCTGGATCGTAACAATGTTGCCTGTCTTCGCCCTGCTTGCGCGAAGAAGCCCAAATTCATGATCCTGACGCCTATTCGCTAGCTTTGGTTATGCGCTGAGCCAAGCCCCTTTGTTTCCATGCCAGAGCGCCGTCTGGTCAAAGAGCGATCAAGGAGCTCCAAAGCCCGTTGTGGAACGGCCGCTTTGGCGATTTTCCCTGTTGAAGGGAAGAGCTGTTGCTGCCAGTGCGGTGGATCCTGCGTCAGCGAAGGTGTAGACGCCAAGGTCAGTTTTGTCCGCAAGTCGGAATTGCAAAGTCTTGGATTAAGTGTCCGGATTGGGCTGGACCTGCCAAACATGCAAGCCGCGGAGAATGGCCGCATAGAGCCCACTTTGGCCGATGCCGCGCGTTGTCCGAATTACAGAAATGCGCAGAACGCGGACTTTGCAAAATTCGAAGAACGATCATTGCGAGTCTTTGCCGAGACCTTTTGGAGCAACCGCTATTGGGAACTAGCTGGATATGCTTTTGATCTAATCTGCTGCTCTGCCGAAATCTCGCGCCTGTTGCAGGTCGCTTTGATTGCAAAGTCAGGCGATGGTCACTGTCCCGAATTGGTTTTCGCGATACTGCAAAGCAGATCAACATGTCGATCCAACCAATCCTCGTCCAGTGCTTCGTGACGTATGAGCTTGCGGAAATAAGGTGCCGCGACTGCTAGTTCTATAAGCTGTTCAACCGGAACATCCGCGGCGATCTCACCGCGGTCTATTGCGGCTGCAAATACTGCTTCAACACTTGCGAACCTGTCTTTCATGAATTCAGTGATCACCAACCGCGCTTCTACGTCGGTGGACGCAGCAGCGACCACCTGAGGCGCGATTTGGCCCCATGGTGTGTCATTCAAGGCTCCCATCAGTACGCCGAGTAACCAGCGCAGGTCAGATCGCAGCGGGCCATCGGTTTTGGGCGGTATGTTCGGCGGTGTGGCGATGCGCCTGAACGCTGCATCACGCAGACTGCGCGCATCTGGCCAGTGCCTGTAAAGTGTGCTGCGCGAAATACCCGTTGCCTTTGAAACCGCGCCATGAGTTACGTGCAACACGCCCTCATCCCTCAGTATCCTTTGCGCCGCATCAAGCGCGGCCTGCCGTGTGGCGATCAGCCTGGGATCTTCTTTCAATCGCCCCTCCTGTAGAACACTTTGTTGCGCTATAGAACATTTTGTTCTATAAGTGTGATCAGCTAAAAACTAAAGCTCAATACTCAATTCCGCAAACAAGTCTTGTCAAAATGGGAGCGTATCAATGTTCAAAGTGGCAGCAACCCCGCTGGCGGTACTCTTATCGATGGGTGCGACAACCGCATTGTCCGAGAGTGGCACCTACGAGCTGGATCCTGGACACAGCCAGGTATTGTTCAGCTACGACCACATCGGGTTCTCAGAAACATTTGGAATGTTCTCAGGTTTTAGCGGCGAGATAGAGTTCAACGAAGATGATCCGTCTGCGTCGTCTGTCACAGTGTCTATGCCTGTAAAATCCATGATCACGGGCTGGGATGCCCGTTTGCAACACTTCATGTCCGATGACTTTTTCAGCGCGAGCGACGGTGACGTGGTCACATTTGCCTCAACCAGCATTGAAGTAACCGGGGACAATTCCGCGGATATTTCTGGCGACTTGACCATGAACGGCGTCACCAAGCCTGTTGTTCTGGAAACAACGCTTAACAAGTCAGCGCCATACCCGTTTGGCCCAAAAGAGGGCACGCCGACCTTGGGGCTGGCTGCCACGGCGACTATCGTGCGGTCTGAATTCGGACTTGGGGCCTTTGCACCTGCGGTGAGCGACGAGATAGAGCTCTTGATCAATATCGAAGCGTTAAAAGCTGAATGATGCGTGCAGGGGCACCGATACGGCGCTGAGCACTCAATCTTTGATTTTGGCGGATGGTCAACACGATGAATGTACACCTGAGAACATTGGCGGTTGCTGTGACGGTAGTGACATTGATGTGCTCGATGGCGTCCGCGCAAGAGCGCTCCTTGCCGGAGCGCATCTCGCCCCGTCCTGAAACGACAAGCGGCGTGCCGCACACTCAGATTGGTGTCGAAATTAATGCCGATTTGGCCCAGCTATTGCTGGAGCGAGTTGCGCAATTCCCGGGGGTCATACTTGGCCCCACACGCATATCATTACCTGGCGCGATTGGCTTTCAGCTTGATCCCGATATGTTGTTGTCCCAACCGAACTCTATCGTCGGTGGGTTTGAGTTTGCGCACATGCATCCTGATGGCAGCTTGCACGCCTCGCTCGACCCAGAAATGGCGCGAAGGGCAATTGAGGCTGGCTGGGCCGTAGCTCACCCTTGGGCCAAGCAACGTCCTGGGTGGAGCGGCTTTGTCATGATCTATACTCCAACCACACCCGAAGAGCTGGATGTCGTCATCGAACTGGTTGAAAGCTCGTACACCTTCATCACCGGAAACACCTTGGGCTAAGCTCGAATTGCGCGAAAGTGTGCGGGGACGCCTGTTTTCTGTCAGAGAGCAGTTTCAGCCACCTTGTTTCTCGCAGTCATTTTTTTCTTAAATTGTCGCCGTGGCGAATGCTCGATACCTTCAAGCCATTCACACTAATGGTAGCTGCCGTCCGCTTGTTAGATTTTGCAAAGCTCGGAGTGGAAGTTCCGCTTCGGGCTGCCATCGGTCACAGATGAGAAGAACTACGGACTGATACCATTAGATTGGATACTTCGAAGTGAACCTTCGTTAGCGACGTGAAATGCGTTAATCATTCACCTTAATTCTAGGTTTCGCCAGCCAATAAGACGTTTTGCTCGGCTGTGTGTTTCAGCGCAAGTTTGGGAACTTGCAGGCTTAGCAAAATGCCCAGGCACAAGTTTTGGTCACAAAAATCTATTCGTCTGTTAATTTTGGTTCAGAGGAATTGGTTTGGCTAAAAGGACCACATCGACTGATGAAGCGGAAAATTGCTGCGATCCTAAGCCTCGATGTCGTCGATTATACCAAGCGCATGTCAGAGGATGCTGAGACCACGCTGAACACTCTACAACGCATTTTGGACGATGTGATCAGACCGTTGGTCCATGAAAACAAAGGACGAATATTCAAGCTGATGGGAGATGGTGCTTTGGTTGAGTTTGTTGCAGCCACAGACGCAATTAATGCTGCCAGCCAGATTTTCAATCAGATGAGAGATGAAGACGTAACACTTCGAGGAGGTCTCCACGTTGGCGACGTAATGCCAAATGGCACAGACTTGTTCGGAGAGGCCGTGAATGTTGCGTCGCGCCTTCAGTCCAGCGCGCATATTGGAAGTTGTCTCGTCAGCAAGACAGCTGCTGAAGTTGCGGGAACTTCGCTGGCGGTTGCTTTGCGACCAGAAAGCTCGATACGGTTGAAGGGAATTCCAAATCCAGTTGAAGCCTACTCTATTGATTTAGATGGTGACAAAAGACGCGCAAAGAACAAGCTGCTGGCTAGCTCTCAAGACGTCCGCTTTGCAAAATCAAAAGACGGTACAACGCTTGCCTGGACATCCACTGGAAGTGGTAGAAAGTTACTGGTCACACCAAACTGGCTTAGGCATCTGGAATACGATTGGACGATGAACACCATCGCCGGGTGGTTGCCGCTGCTTTCTGAAAATCACTGCCTTTATCGGTTTGATGGTAGAAACAATGGCTTGTCCCAGAGGGGCGTGCAGGATGTGTCTTTGAATCGGATCGTCGAAGATGTTGAGGCCGTACTGGACGCAGCCGGGATCGAAAAAGTTCCATTGTTTGGCATTTCTTTTGGGGCAACCATTGCCGCGGCTTTTGCCGCAAATAATCCTGACCGTGTTTCGGGGTTGGTTCTACTCGGTGGATTTGCACAAGGACTCGCGGTGCGTTCACAGCCCGGAATTGCCGCGCTTGGGCAAGCAATGATGGATATGAGTCTTGAAGGCTGGAACGATGAATACCCTTCTGCAAGAGACTTGATGGCGCAATCATTTGCTCCAACCGCAAGTCCGCATGACCAGCGCACTTATGCAGAATTTATGAAAGTGGCAATGGACCATCAGGATTGGCTCAAGATTGGACCACTGGTCGCAGGGGTCGACGTAACCGATCTACTTCTGCGGATCACCTGTCCGGCTCTGGTTATGCACGCTAATCGAGACAGGATGCACAGTGTTGAACAAGGTAGGATTTTCGCCTCCGGTATCCAGAAGGCGCGCTTTATTGGCCTTGAGACAGCAAACAATACGATGCCAGAGTATGATCCTGCCTGGCCTAAAGCCCTAGTGGAAATAGAGCGTTTTTTGAATTCAATTTGAGCAGTGTACGTTGTTCTTCGCCAAAACTTTATTGTTCGAAGGTAAGAGGATGCCGTGCGCCCTTCGATTTTCGATACTGGAATTAAAAAACTCTAGGCTTCTCGTCATCGACCGCTTTGTCCTGATCTCGGAAATTGCAAAGTCTTGTTGCGAATGTCCGGTTTGGGCTGGTTGCGGTCAACCATGCTCATCGTAGAGACTGGTGGTTCATGGTTCCGCAGAGCAGTGTTGGGGAAATGCTTATCCGGGGCGCTTTGGTTCCTAGCAGGAGAGGCGCTTAGAAGAAGCGCGCACTACTACAACGACAGTCGCCATAGACTTCAGATGTCAAAAATTGGGTAATGACGGCAGGTAAGCTGTACTAGCGGTCTGGGTCTGTATCGAGTTTGCCCCAGAAATCGTCAACCAGATCTGAGAAGCCATCATTCGAGGCCGCCTTGGGCAGTAGATCAGCTCCTCGCCGGCGTTCGACCTCGGCCATTAGTTCTTCTTCTGTTACTGTCTCAACCACATCACATCGAAGAGCTTCAATCTCGTCCGCTGTCCACGACTCAAATTTGTCAGTGTAGAAGCCTAGGGAATACGGCTCGTCATCAGAAATCTGCTTGATCACAGCATTCCAATCTTCGCTCTGGTTCGATTCCTTTTCGACCCTCTATTCAGGTTCGCGAATGGACTCACGGATCAACGGCGGCAGCTTTGCCTGAGCGCTTTCCATATCCACTCCGGTTGTTAGCAGCCACATGTCCACGATCTTGCGAACAAGCGACCAAACAGTTTGATTTCGTGGGTGGTCTTCAATTCTGCCGCCAAGGCCTTTTTCCTGAATGCCCAGCTGTTCAGCGGCCCGTTCGTTCATTCGAATATTGTAATCAGACACTTCCGCGAGTTCTGAATCGTTCTCAGCCACAGCTCGGGCGACCTCTTGATCACCAACATAGACAACCACCTTCAACATCCCGCTACCCCTTCCTTCGCCGGTTGATCACTCGGTCCAGGTGGCCGTAGTCCAGATCTCGCATGATCCTTTGCACTTGCTCTGGATCGACTTCGCGATCTTTTCCAGCGGTGTGGACGATGTGTCTGACGTAGATCGCCAACGCGACAATGATCACGGCGGATAAGATCAAGCTGAAATGCTCGGGCCCCATCACTAAGTCTTCTTCCTTGGGTCTTCGTTCCCGAGGTCGTCGAACACGTTGCCGCTACCATCTGTGATCTCAACATCATCGTCGTCAGTCACTAGATCCCAGGTGTTCTCTTTGACCCATTCATCCCGCCATTTGGGCGCGTCGGCCGGACGCTGTGCAAAATCGGCGATTTGCTCGAAAATCATTTTGCGCAATGCAAGCCAGACCTCCGGACCCTCTTTGCGACGAGCTTGCAACTCTGCGATCAAGTCACTTAGAGGAACATCCTTTAACGGGCGCCCGAAGGTCTCTTCTTCTGAAAAATCATCTGTCATCGCTCAACATCCTCGACACTGATCGTCAAGACTAAGATCTTGTTTGGTTTTACAGTGATCTGTTTTCCTTCAATCTCTCGAAGTTGGCCGTTCACCAAAGTCTCGCAGATTACGAAAATTGGGATTTCCTCTTCTGCAGTCTCGTCACTCATCTGGCTTACCCTTCGGATCAGGCACCTTTCGCGACCGGATCTCATCCGAGGTAATCGGCTTGGTAAGTTTTGCTCGACCGGCCGCAATTTCAGCCTCCCGAAGCCTAAGCAAACGCAAGGTTTGTTCATCCAGCTCAACGTCGTCATCATCACCCATCAGACTTCTCCCGAGTACAGTAACAGTGAGAACAGAGCACTTGAGACCTGTCGGCTGTCCGAACGATGTCACCAACGAGGCCCCACTCTTCACACGTCACACCGCATCGAAATTCCATCCAGTCAGCGTACTCCTGGATGAGATCGTGGTATCGACTGAAACCGATGAAAATCTGGCCATCCTGGCCTTTCTTAATATCCGAGATCTGAATAGTTCCAGGGTCCAGTGCCCTGAAATCCTGACTGAAGGAAAGCTTGTGGAGTGCTTGCGAAATCATGGCGAGCCAGCCCTTTCCGACAGCAGGAACAAGAGATGCGCAATCCGGAGAAACGAGGTCTGGATAGTTTTCCACAATGTCTAGCCTAAGGCTGTCGGGCCAGGATTCTTCGGCGCCCTCAAATCGCCGCCGCAGAGCATCATTGTAGCACCAGATGCAAAGCGTCGTCACAAACATCAAGGATGTTCTGGCGTTGGGCAGAATTAGAACAACCTTCACAGGTTTGCTCAATCTGATCGACACGCCATTGAATCTCTTCACTCGCAGCCTGGTTGCAGCCCGGGCGCTCATAGACGCGCAAGCCTCCCCATTTCTGTTTGATCTGAACGATGGACGGGTGTTCATCACCAAACAGGTCGGGCTGCTCGTCGATCAACCTCTTCACTTTCTCAAGTGCAAGCGTAAGCTGCTCCGCCCACCCGGCACGATACTCACCAAGCTGCTTGAAGACGCTTCCATGAATATCATTCCAGCCGACAATACTGCTCATCACTGACCGCCGGGCCCGCGCCTCTTTGAGATCGTGTGAAACCTCCGCCATAGCAGTCATCATACGGTCGACCACTTCGCGGTCATCACACTCGACATGTGGAACCTCGGTCGACCATGTAACGTCAGAGACGTGCGGAGCTGGGTAGTTGTGCGCCATCACCAAACGCATCTCCTCGGCGTACCAGGCGTCAAATGAGCGGAGATCATCTGGCGCTCCATGGTCCTCGATCACACCTCGGACCTTTTCCCGGAATTCCTTCCAGCTCTTTTCGACATCATCCATCAGTCACATTCTCCAGAACTTGGTCTTGTTGAGATGGAAGACCCCTCCCGGGATATGGCAAATGGCAATCGGCGGGACATGACCGGTGGCCCGCGAGCCCGTATTCATGAGCTTCCGGGCGTAGTCCTCATCATCGTAGTCTTCCATAATCTTATTGAAGTTCACTTGTTGTTCGGCGGTCATCACCAGTTCTGCTTCACGCACGCGGGGCACCGATTACGGTCATCCGTTCGGTCGATCTGACCGAAATATCCACAAATTGAGCAGGTCAACCTGTCCCGAACGGGCTTCTTTCGAACGCCAAAGAACCTCTTCCTTTCGGGGTGGCGCTTGCTCGCGACATCATGCGCGCACCAGCAGCAAAGTGTCGTGTACCAGCCGTCCAGAAGTTGGGTCTCAGCAGCGTTTGAGCATCGTTCACAGGTACGAATTGCTCGTGCAATTGTGGCGGTGATCATCGACTGAATTTGTCGATCATCACACCGGTGGTAGATGCGGAGCTCGCCGAGGTTCTCTTTGATCTGGAGGATGAAGGGGTAGGTGGCATCCTTCTGATCACAGTATTCTTTAACCTCTGTGAACAGCGCCGTGACCAAGCCTGACCAGCCTTCGGGTGTGCGACCGAGGCTCTCCTCGACCGATTGCTTGATATCGTTGAAGTCAATTGTGTTAGTAACATCGTCCGCCATGTCGGACTCCTCCAGGGGATGGTAGGAGGCGTCGGAATCGAACCGACTCGTGCACTCTAATCTGGAGCAATTACAAGGATATAAGCCTCGCCCGCATACCAATGCTGCCTCCCACGGATTTTGCGTGGGTTATCGACCTCAGGCCGATATTCGATGGCAGTGGATGCGTGTGAACGTCATGACCGCAAGCTGAACCAGTTCGCATAACCATGTCAAGACAGAGCGTGCTGCACTTAGAAATTCACCGCGTAGTTCTGGGAACCTTCTAGCTTAGCGTGTGCCAAAAAGACTGAAGTATCCTTTTTTGCGGGTCAGTGCAGCGCCGAGTAGCTCTCCGACAGCGAAACGATTCGATACCCTGTGATCCGGACTCGAACTCAGATACTCCGTCGATAGTTCGCTCTGAACCGACGTGCGTCTTTTGATCTGCGTCTTATGCGCTCCGTTTTAGAGAAATACAAAAGTCTTGATCTGACCAAACCTCAGCGGCAGCATTGACCTGCATCTTTCGAAAATGGAGATCCCGGTTGCAAGACCTTGTAAGTCTCATTCCATTTAGCGTCTCGAGTCATTTGTGATGATACGTTCCTCACCTGAACTGCTGGCAGTTTCGAGGCGTTGGTATGAAATACTCAGAACCAAAAAGAATACTGACGAGTTGCAGGATTTTCTGTCGAAGGCAGATGAACTACGGTTTGTTGGGACAGGCGAAGGAGAGTTTTGGAGCGGGCAAGCAGTTCGCGATGGGGTTAGCGGCTTTTTCGCGGAGATCCCCGCTCCCGTCGTTTTCGAAGAAGTTGAAGCTGAGGCCTTCGAAAACGGAGAGACGGGATGGTCATCCTTCGTCCACAAGATTCAGTTTGTCGGCTTTGATGAAGCCGTCTTTTACCGCACCGTTCTGATTTTTGTCCTGGAGGGAGCAGCCTGGAAGATCATCAATCGCCACGCTTCAGTGCCAACTCCAAATATTGAACTCGTGGGTAAAGAGCAGCTGGCCATCCAAAAACTTGTTGATGCTGCGCGCGAAGATGGACCCGAGCTGATCCAAACCGAAGGTTTGGCTTCAGTACTTTTCACTGATGTAGAAGGCAGTACAACGTTGGCGGAGGCGTTGGGCGATCAGCGTTGGTCGGTGCTGATCGAAAATCACTTCCAAGTCTTGGCGGCGATCATTGAAAAGTATCATGGCCAGTTCGTGAAATCCCTTGGAGACGGAACGTTGTCCGTCTTTCCGTCCGCGAAGGAAGCGCTAACGGCCGCTGTCAAGATTCAGAAGGCCATTGCACCGGCTTCCGAGGAGCCGTCTTTCGGTGTGCGGATTGGAATTCACACTGGCGATGTCGTGCAATCTCGTGGAGATTTTTTTGGCACTGTGGTCAACAAAGCTTCACGCATAACCACGGTTGGTGCGGCAGGCGAGATACTCGTTTCAGATGCGACTCGCGCCATGGTCGGAGGACGAACCGATTTCTCATTTTCTGAAATAGAACCCAGACTCCTGAAAGGTCTACGCGGTCACCACGTCTTGTATCGGTTGGAGTGGCAAGATTGAGTATTTCGGTTGCCTCAATGCCGACAGATCACACAGATACCCCGCAAAGCTCAGTCGCAAAAGTCTTGCGGTACGCGCCACAGCTCACATCGCCAGCAATTCCTGATGAATTGCGGCCATTGCCCCGGTGTCGCGTGTGCAATACGCCACAAGATCAGCATATACCTTAGGGCTGCAAGCGCAGTGGGAGAATTGAATTTGATGTGTACTTGAACTGAATTAGACTAGTAACAAACTGTTCAGACATCTCATCGTGAGGTCATCATGGCAGCTCCATTAATCCAAGACTGGGAACTCACAGCCGCCATAAAGGACTTAGCCGATTGGCTGGTTCAACAGGGCTTGGAGAATGCGCCGGTTGAAACCTGGTTGGAAGCATTCTGCAAACGTCTTGTTTCGGCAGGGATTCCGCTTCTGAGAGCAAACATTACTGTGCGCGCTCATCATCCCGAGATTGGGACAGTCGCTTTCCGCTGGCACAGGGATGGCGGTCATGAGCGAGAGAACTTTGTCCGAAGAACGGATGCGCCTGAGGAATACGTTCTAAGCCCGATTTACTATCTTTTGGCAAACAACGTTTAAGAGATCAGACAAGATCTGACAGTCGAAGAACCCGCGCTCAACTTTCCGATCTTCGACGAACTTCGCGAGCGCGGTGCAACTGACTACTTCGCTGTTAAACGGTTTTTCCTTATTCAGGACAATACTACGCCAGTCGATCCAATGCAGGCCTATGAAGGTGCTATAATCTCGTTGACAACCGACGCGAGCGGGGGATTCACAAGCGAGCAACTTGATGGTTTGCGTCAACTGATATCTCCACTTTGCCTGACGCTGAAATGTGGGGCGAACCGACTGATGGCTGAAGACATTACAGCCGCATATCTGGGCAAGGACGCCAGCAGGCGCGTTCTTTCCGGGGACATCACCCGAGGTTCATCGGAAACTATTTCAGCGGTGATTTGGTATTTTGACTTGCAAGGATTTACCAAATTGTCAGAGGCGCTTCCGGGGGACTCAATCATAGAATTGCTAGACGACTACTTCGCGGAAGGTGTTGACGTAGTCGAACGCAATGGCGGTAACGTTTTGAAATTCATGGGAGATGGAATGCTTGCCATCTTCGATATCAATCAAGTTCCGGACGCTCGCCGCGTCGTAATTCACGCGGCAGCGGAGTTGCGAGATACCTTTGAGGAACTCAACCAACGACGGCAAGCGGATGGTTTGCCAATGACCGGCTTCACTCTTTCGTTGCACGCAGGCGATGTTCTTTACGGCAACATCGGCGGTAGATCTCGCTTAGATTTCACAGTGGTCGGCCCAGCGGTAAACACAACTTCGCGCATTTTAGGCATGTGCAGCGCGCTTGATCAGAACATTGTGGTTTCCGATAAGGTGGCAGGCGACTTGGTGGGCTCCATTCCAAGTCTTGTTTCCCTGGGGCAATACAGATTGCGCGGTGTTGCTGAAAGACAGGAGCTGTTCACGATAGACTAGATAAAGCTCAATCCAAAAGTTCTGGCCCATTAGGCCAGGCGCGTAAACAACCGCTAGCGCCGCGCGGGCTTACTCTTGCGACGATCCTACGGTTAAAATCTTCCCATTACTCCAAACCAGAGCCTCATAACAAACCTCGGCTCCTGCGCTTCCGCACCCAAAAAAACTATGCACCCCAACTGGCACTAACGTTTCGATTGCAATTTAGAGCGACGTAATCGCATTGATCACTGCTTCTCGGCTCTGAACAGCGCCAGTTTGTAGATATTCCATAGCTTTGAGAGCAGCTTCATGGGCTTGGACAGATGACCCGCCAACGCAATCTTCTACTACGCGGCAGAAGTAGTCTGATTGGTGGCCATCGACGAATGTGTAGTGCACACAAACATCTGTCAGCCCGCCGCACAACAAAAGTGTGTCTACCTTTAAACCTCGTAGCAGGATTTCGAAATCGGTTCCGAAAAATGCAGAATACCGTCGCTTCGGGACGATGTAGTCACCTTTGCGATATCCCATCTCATCTTTTGCAACCTCCGTTCTTGGATCGCCTTCGAGACAGTGTATGTCTTCGTCACCATCCAGTTCACGGCCGAAGTCTATCCTATCGGGACGATGGACTTCTTGGATGAAAATGACTGGCACATTGTAATCATGTGCGGCATCAACCAAATCACGCGCAGCGATCATGCGCTCTTTGTAGCCCGGCATGTTGTCGATGGAGCGTACTTCGCTGTTATCAATAAACGTGCTCTTTTGAATGTCGATTACGATTAGGGCAGGTCTACCCTCGATCAGTTTCCTAGCTTGTTTGGTTTTAGTTGTCATGTTCGACCTCCAATTTGCCAGGTCGTCCTGAAGAAATGCCCTTGTTGGGCCGGGTCGTCCCAGCGGGCAGATCAATTTTGACTAAATGTGCAACTGAGTATGGTCAAGACCGTGCTGCGTTGTTTTGGAATGAAAACTATATGCTCGCGCCCAGGGCAACATTGCCCGCAAACTGCCGTTAGGGGTTAAGTGTTGCGATGGTCTGTACCCAGCTCAGAATGGGCAGCCAAATACGGAATATAGCAATTCAGAAAAATTGTGACTTCCAACCAGCGGCTACTCAATTGCAGTGCGAAATGTTGCGGTAAGCCGTTTGTTCAAACCGTGATGAGGCTCGGCTGAGGAACCGTAGTGCAACTCTGCCAAGGCAGCGATGTCATTGAAAATGACTACGGAGCCGCCTTCTTCATTCGCGTAAACCAATAGTTTTTGGCAAAAGGCATCCAAACCAATTGCCGGAAAGCCCGCCATAGCCACGCCACCGGGTGCTGGTCCGCCGAACAGTAAGAGAACTGCATCCGGCAGTTCCACCCCCAGATGGGACGCTTCGGTCGCAAAATCGATTTCCCCAAACCAGACAGTATCGTCCTGCCCCATCACGGCTGCCCTGAGACGTTCGACTGCCTCTGGTACGCTGAGCTGAGATCGCAGTTCGATGACCCCATAGTCGGTAAACAACCCGTTGGTCGGCGCTGGTGTTGCATCCAAGTTGTTTAGAACTTCGAGCATCTTGCTATGAAATGTATTTAACGCTTGTGTGTCATTCAGACCATGCCGCACTTTGAGAAACTGAGAGTCTGTATAGGCGATCTGCGGGCGATCATCCTGATCGAAGGAAAGAACGCGAAAAGGAAGGTCCAGACCTGCTCGTACGTTCTCTTCCAGAATGGGCGTGTTTATCTCTGGATCAGAGAAAATGAGTACACGTGATGCTGGCATTGCTACGCCTTCAGCTTTGGCCAAGCGCGCGTGATCTATCGATGCGATTGGAGTAGCTCCCGCTTCGTCAACGGCAGTCTCAAGCGCTAAGAAGTTTTCGTCCACCGCGGTCTGGACAGATGTCGATTGTGCAAAAGCGGATGTCGCAACCGAAAAAGTTGCAATCATCGAGAGAACAAAGCCAAACCTCACCATTTTACCACTTCCTTTTTTATCGTATTTTTGTCAGGGAAACCGCCGCCAGAGCCGCAAAAGCTATCTCGGCCGCAAGGTAAAAGAGAAGTATCCCGTTCGGAACTCCATCGATAAAAATGCTTAGTATGCGTCCAACGGCCAGTCCCGACATAAACAAAAATAGAACCCACAGCGCGGGGCGTTGTAATTCTGGTTTCGAAGCGGCCGCCAACCAAAACAAAGCGTTTGCCAGATAAAGACCCATAATCGCTCGGAACACGTGGGTTTGGTTCGTCCCTTCCACAGGAAAACCCAGCAAAACTGGGATCGAACTGCCGGGCATTAGACCGTATGATAACGCAATTGGCACGAGGCCGACGGCAGCAAGCAGAAGGACAAATCTAGCACTCATGGAGGACTCCTTCTTGTAGAGGTTTCGCTTTGTTTACAAAACTCCTGATCGGTTTATTGAGGCATCCGATGATCCGAAACGGATGCCCACGCTACGCTTTGAAAGGCGTATCCGACAGGCCAAGTCGAGCTTTCTGAAGAGCGAACCGGTACTGCGCAACCGTATTCAGCTGCGCACCAAACAGATCACAATGCGCCTTCGTCGCCCAGGAACTCGATACCAGCTGTCGCGCCATCACTGTAAGCAATGCAATTCCAAGGAGCACGATCCTCGCCAACGCCGACTGTGACCTGTGTTCCCGCCTCGCTAAACGCGGATGAGAGCACCACGACTTGCGAATTGTTTGTCGTATTGGCTACATCTCGCAAACACGCCTGCTGAGCCGGCGTGAGCTCGGCGGACGCGCTTGATGTACTCGTATCGTCGCAGGCCGCAAGCAGTGTGAAACAAGTTGCGCCCGCAATCATCACCATCTTGTTAGACATTTTCTTCTCCCTCTGGTTCCCTTGAAATTAGTGAAATTGGATGCGCTTGTTTGAAGCTCTCGCGCCTGTGCAGCCAATTGAACATACCTTGATCCTGTGACTACCTTTCCCAAAACTTGCCGTGGGGGGCTTGGTCGGCGGGACGATATTTTGTTGACTATCGGGGCCGCCAATAACGTGCGAAGGCTGAATGACGCCACTAGCAAACGCTAGAGCGAATTCAGGAGAGAGGGCGAGTTCGTTAAGTCTAAGCATCGCGTCCTCCCAGCGCTCAATCATTATAAAGTGCCTTCCGACCGCTAGCACTCACTCCAGCAGTCGGAAGGGCTCGGCACAGCGAGCAGCAACGACAACAACGGAAGTAAAATAAAGTTGTGTCGAATTCGCATGTTTGAATCTAATTTTTAATAAATCAATATTTTTTCTGCGCGTAAATTTCTCTACGCTCTCGTACGATAGGCCTCTGCGTTCAAGCAAAAAAGTAAGTGGGAGCTGCGAGTGTGTTCCCCTGAGCAGCGAAGCGATTTGAGGCCGCACAGAAACAATGAAGGGATTGAAAGATGGGATTTGGTGAAGCCGTTAAGACGTGTTTCTCGAAATACTTCCAGTTCTCCGGTCGGGCTATACGCTCAGAATACTGGTGGTTCTTCTTGTTTGTGGTTCTCGTGAGTGCTGGTTTAGCTGTGCTGGATACGATCATATTCGGGACCAACCCAGAAACTGGGCAAGGATCTCGGGTCCTGTCCTCTGTTTTCCAGCTGGCTGTTCTCATACCTATGCTGGCCGCCGGTTGGCGAAGGCTGCATGATACAGGACGACCTGGCTGGTATTTGCTGCTGCCGATGGCGCTCAGCATTACAACGCTATTTGTTATGCTGGGTGGGGTGGCGTTCTTTTCGGTATTGGAGCAAGGGACCGAAAATCCCGATGCATTGCGAGGACCTGCGGCCGTCCTGGGTGTGACCGGTATCGTTGTTGTCTCAATCCTTCAATTGGTTCTGTCCATTCTGATGATCTGGTGGCTGACACGACCTCCCCAAGAAGGCGCAAACGAATACGGCGAACCTGTTTCCTGATCTGGCTGTCCGGGCAATTGGCTGGAACTTCTGCTGAACGACAGTGCGAACCGTAACTCAATGGAGAGAAAAAAATGAGCTGCAAAACCATTTCCATTGGAATGCTACTGATGGCAGTGGCGACCACAGCATCAGCGGAGTGGTCTTTCAGCTCCGGGCCCAACCCCAATGCGTTTATTCAGACAGGAAACATGACGCTGGAACTTCAGTGTGACCGTATTCGCTTTGCTCCGGCTGGATTCGAGGACAGCCAGGACATTGCGGACAAGCAGGGGCTTTCCATTCGTTTCTTGAAGAACGGCACCACCGAAGTTGGAGCATTTCAGGTTGGCGCAGAAAACGCTGCCGTGCAGATCGTCGACAACTATCCCGTCGAGGTCAGTTTCAATAGTCAGCCGGACTATGGTTTTGTTCTGGACCAGCTTGCGGCTAATGCATCGGTTAATCTGTCGATGATTGATCAAGATGTCAGCTACGGAATTTTTGACTTGAAAGGTTCCAGCGCAGCAATTCGGTCCCTTCGTTCTGCGTGCAACTCGGATGTTAGCCAAGAGGCCTCATACGAAGCACCCGAAGGCATCGTCTATTGTGGTGGCGGAGCGATAGAGCGCGTGATCGAACCCGTAATTTTGGACAATCCAGAGGGGGAGTGGGACGCGCGAGTAACGGTTAACGGCGAGCCGATCAGAGCCATGACGGCCTACAGTTACTTCGGAAACTCTGAGCCGCCCGCCGGATTTGTCGTCGCCCTCCTTGGGGAGGACAGGTCCGAGTTTCTGATTTTTAGCGAAGGCTCGGCAAACTGGCTGGAATACGGGGACTACAGGTATGATCAGTGCAATTGATATCTCCTTCCAACCAGCTGCCAAAGTAGTGCGTCAGATGAAATGTTTGGCTTCCGGTATGGTGCTGGTTTCGGGTCTAGGAAGCGTGTGGCATTTCAATTCTCGGGTGGTGATGTCGCCCATGCTCATGCGCATCTGATACCGCTTCTCGACAAGTACGATGTCATCTCGCGACGCTACATCGAGCAAGAAGTAATCACCTTCAAACCAATCCCGAATCCGGGGAACAACGAGCTCCGAACCTTTGCCAAACTAATTGCGGATGCTCTCGACCGATGATGTAACTTTGGGCTCTTACCGATATTCTATGCCAAGGCCGGTCAGTTGTTACTCAAGTCAGACTGAAGCACCAAGATACATTCCGCTACGTCGTCTTTTCTCATTGATCTGGTACTGACTTCGACAGATAGAGAGGTGTGCGGTGGCTGTCTTCCTTCGCAAGTGGCGCATGTCAAAGCGCTGCCGGAGGACCTCCGGTGGCATTTATTCATGGCTTACGCACCAGCCACAGGCCCTATCAGAGGACGTCATGCCCTTTTCACCTGACGGTCAAGACCGCGCTACTCGCGCCATTGACCCATTGCCAATACGCCTTATCAAGCGCGCTATACTGGTTCTTGTCGGCCTGTTTTATTTCCTCTTCGTGGCCTTTGCCCCTCTTCTTTGCGTTCGGCGCAGAGGGTTTCGGGGTTGGTATTGGCGCCTGGTGAAACGGTCATGTTCCCGCCTGCTGTGGCTCCTCAGCATCCGCGTCGAGATGCGTCCTGAGGAAAAGAATGCCCTCGCCGCCGACACCAACAGCATCATCGTGGTTAACCACCGTAGCCATCTCGATGGCTTCAGTCTCATGCATGTGGTGCCCGACACCAAATGGTTCACTTTCGCGGCGAAATCAGAGTTCTGGAACAGCAAACTCCTGCGTACTGGTTTTGATGGAGCGGGTCTCGTCCCTATCAACCGGGATTCCGGTTCAACGGCCATGGATACGCTGACAAAGGCTGTCAGGGAAATGCCTGCCCGTTGTTCCATTGTGCTATTCCCAGAAGGCACCCGGGCCAAAACAGAATCGCTAGGGGACTTTAAGGCGGGTGCTGTATTAGTCGCCCGAGAAACCGGCCGCACGATCACCCCTATTGTCATCCACGACAGCGATAGTCTACTTCCACGCGGCAAACATTTACCGCGCAGCGGGACGATCCGTGTGGAGGCTTTGCCAACATTTACGTGCGATCCTACCGCTAGTGTGGATGAGGATCTGGCGCGATTGCGCAGGCAGATGATGGCTGTATTTGAGCGGTGAAGTCTGTTTGACAGAAATATGCAGAAACCGAGTTTGTTGAGTTTCCGCTACGCGTAGCGGCAGATAACAGATTTGCAGAGCAGTTGTACTTGTTGGTGGGATTTTCTCCAACGGGTATCGATATTCGAAGACCTAGTTAGTACCCGTATTTCAGTATGCTCTTGGCCATTCGTATTTATGGATGGGCTGCTTGGTATTGTCTCTGAATTCTCAGAAGAGAATGGACAATTAAGTGCCCTGATCTCGCGATTCTTGCCGGAGGCAGAAAAAGCAGGGGAGACACGAATTTGCCAGATGCTGTACGACGTATGAGTGACCAAAAGCTAACACTAAGCTGCCATCAGACCACCAGCATCGCCTGCGATACCGACTATGCAATCATCGCCGATCTGAATGCGATTTGCCGGGCTTTCCCCTCCGAGTTCCAGTTTGGGTGAGGTTAACCAGAACGCGCATTGCCACGGGGTCATTTCACGTGGCAGGGCTTTCAACACTTTTTCCATCAAAGGAAGCGGGGTTCCATCCTGAGCAAACTGGAAAGATGGATAGGCGTTGGCTCCTTTGTAAGGTAAAGAAAGTACCTTCCCGGTTCGTGTCCAGATGTCGGCTATCCGCGTGATCTGCCAGGAGCCCTTCTGCCATTGTGCGTGCACGCCTACATCGTCCAGCAACGGATACTCACGCGCAAAGTCATCCATCCGGATGTCATTGACCGCGCAACAATGCCCCTCGAAATTATGCAAATACATCTACTTACTCACTGAACTCACTAACAACTCATGAAACGATACTGCCAAAAAACCGTTCTAACCAAAGTTAAGAAGTTCACATTGGGCAAATTAAACTTCAGCTAACCTCGTTTTTTTTGCCTAACGCGCTGAAATTATTGTTAGTTTGCTTACGACGACCCGCCGTTCTAATGCTCGTAAAACCAGTTCTGAATTCTTGGCTTTGTTACTCATTGGTGTATTAATCCTCACAAGCTGAGGGCATTGGCCATGAATCTACCGAACCAATCTCTGGTTTGTTGGTGATCAACATCATCGCGTTGGACAAAGCCGCCTGTCATTCTGTCCAGTGTTGGAAACTAGTACCGAGCGCGGGCTCTCTTTTCTACGATCACGATCCTCGTCGTCTGACACTCCGGCAAAATGACAAACAGTCCTGATCCTAAGATTAGCGTGACACCAAGCGGGATGGGGAGGTTTTGTATTTCTACCGACCTAAATTCCTTTCTCTGGTCACAATACGGACTGACCATTCCAAAAATTTCCTGCCGCCACCTTGAATTTCTGGACTAATCATTCCAAATCATGCGCATGAGCAAAAAAACTCTCCCAAATGGCGACATCAAATCATCCGCAGGTCCAGGTAGACCTCGTGCCTTTGACGAAGCTGAGGCTTTGGAAAAAGCCTTGTGCGTGTTTTGGCACAAGGGCTACGAGACCGCGTCCGTGGACGATTTGACCAAGGCCATGGGTTTGAGCCGGTCCAGCTTCTATGGAACGTTCGTCAACAAGCAGACTTTATTTCACAAAGCTCTCAGGCACTATTCAAGGCGTGGTTTAAAAAATCTGCGTGACGTTGCAGATGCGAGCGGAAATGACCCCGTTGGTGCGATAATGGAAGCTTTGGCGAACCCACAAGGTGGTCGTGACGGCTGCATGCTGATCAATTGCCTTACGGAGCTTGCTCCTCATGATGATGAAGTGGCGGCTCTCGGGCGACAGCATTTGGAGAGTATTGACGAGATTATTGCGAGAGCGCTTGAGCCTTCAGATCCGGGTGTGGCTCTCGACAAGGCGCGCGCCTATGCCTCCCTTGCAATTGGCACGCTAGCCTTGCGCAAGGCGGGCGTTCCCGATGAGCAGATATCGCAAACCCTGAAACAAGCCCGGTTGGTGATTTCGCCATAAGGCCCCCCGCCACCATAAGGAAATGAAACCTAACACAAACTCAAACAAGAGACAGCGATCCTAATATTGGACTAATTGGTCCAATAATATCTGAACGAAGTTTACCAAAGAAGGAAGCAGCAATGGCTGATGAAAAACTGTTCTCCGGCATCAAAGCTGGTGCAATCGAGCTGAAAAACCGCATTGTCATGGCGCCATTGACCCGCAACCGGGCAAGAGCCGAGGATGACAGTGTCCATGAATTGCAGGCCAAGTACTACGCCCAGCGGGCGGGTGCAGGTCTGATCATCACGGAAGCTTCGCAAGTCTCGCCCCAAGGCAAGGGCTATGCCTGGACGCCCGGCATTTATTCCAAAGCGCAGATCGACGGCTGGAAAAAAGTGACTGAGGCCGTCCATGCCAAGGACGGGAAGATCGTAATCCAGCTTTGGCATGTGGGTCGGATTTCCCATACCAGCTTGCAACAGGACGGTGGCGCCCCTGTTGCACCATCCGCAATTGGAGCTAAGGCCAAGACGTTTGATGGTGAGCAGTTTGTTGAAACATCTGAACCGCGGGCTCTGGCCATCGAAGAAATTGCTGGCATCGTTGCGGACTACCGGAGGGCCGCGGAAAACGCCAAAGAGGCCGGTTTCGACGGTGTCGAGGTCCACGCAGCCAACGGATACCTTATTGATCAATTCCTGCGGGACGAATCCAATAAGCGTGAAGACGAATACGGCGGTCCTGTCGAGAATAGAGCACGGTTCCTGAAAGAGGTCATGGACGTGGTTGTCGATGTCTGGGGCGCCGACCGCGTTGGTGTCCGCCTCAGCCCATTCTCGGACGCCAACAACATCTCCGACAGCGACCCACAGGCGACATTCACCCATGCGGTCAAATTGCTGAATGGTTATGGGCTGGCCTATCTCCATCTCGTGGAGGGACAGACCGGCGGCCCGCGCGATATTCCGGAAGGTGGCGATCTGAAGGCGCTCTATGAATTGTTTGACGGTGCGAAAATGGGCAACAACGCTTATGACCGCGAAATGGCGATTGAATCGGTTAAGACCGGTGCCGTCGATCTGGTGGCTTTCGGCCGACCGTTCATTTCCAACCCGGATCTTGTCAGTCGGCTGGAGAAAGACACCTCGCTGAATGAGCTGGATGCAACTACCCTCTACGGCGGTAATGAAAAAGGATACACCGACTACCCGGCACTGGAAGAGAAAGCGGTTGCCGCAGAGTGATGCATCACTCTTAACTCCTTGGTGACAGGCAATACCAAATAGAGTGAGCGCGCCGGTTTGGACGCGCTCACTTCGCGGGTACGGCAATATCCTTTCTTGAAGCGGGGTTCTGTCAAAAGTCTACGAATGGACTGCTTCTCTCCGATTGCAGCGATTAAGAGAGGCTTTTGAGTTTATCTTCAGCGTCTCTTTGAGTTGGCGAAATCCAGGTTTCAGCAGATACCTCGTCCGAGAAAACGAGCTGCGTAAGTCGGCCTGAAGGATTTTGGCCTTATCTGCTGCGCAGAGTTGGTCCTTCGTATTTGCTGGTAGTCAGGTAACGTTAGGTTGGGAGTACGATATGGAATTACCAACACTGACGTACGAAATGATAGCCGTACTGAGTCTATTGTCTTTTACGGTCTTACTTTTTGTTACCGAGATTATACGAATCGATGTCGCAGCAATTCTTGTAATGGTACTGCTTGGCGCACTGAGCTATCTACCGGGGCTAGGTAATCTAGCCGATGTATCCAAGCTCTTTGAAGGTTTTTCCTCGAACGCCGTGATGTCCATCATCGCAGTTATGGTAATTGGGGCTGGGCTTGATAAGACTGGACTTATGTCAAAGGTCGCTGCCTTGATCCTCAAAAATGGTGGTACGACAGAGGCCCGGATAATTCCCATAATATCAACAACGGTTGGTGTCATCAGTTCTTTCATGCAGAACGTAGGAGCTGCTGCGCTTTTTCTGCCTGTTGTGAGCCGCATCTCAGCACGTACGGAAATCCCGATGAGTAGGTTGCTTATGCCCATGGGGTTTTGCGCGATTCTGGGTGGTACGATCACATTGGTCGGGTCGTCGCCCCTCATCCTGTTGAATGACCTGATTGTTTCGGCAAATTCATCCCTTCCGGCTAATCAACAAATGGAGACATTTGGGTTGTTTTCAGTCACGCCTATCGGTGTGATGCTGGTGCTGACAGGGGTGCTTTATTTTGTGCTCTTTGGTCGTTGGGTTCTCCCTGAACAGCGGGAGCGTGGAGAAGACGCAAGCTCAGCTCGGTCCATGCAGACCTATGTCGAAAACACATATGGGCTCAGGGCTGATATGTTCGAAATTCGTGTTCCTGAAGGCTCGATCTTGATAGGACAAACGCTCGCGGATGTCATGGTCGCCCATAACATTTACATTCTCGGCACATCTTATCGCGGCCACAAGGTCATCGCGCCGATGGCTGATACCAAGATCGAAGCCCCGGCGCGGCTCGCTGTGCTTGGCCTGCGTCGGGTGGTTGAGCAACAGTTCGTTGAGCCTTACGGCTTAGAGATCCTACCGCAACTAGACGTCTTTGCAGATGATTTCGCCGCAACTCAATCGGGGGTGGCAGAGGTTGTTATTCCACCCGGTTCTTCAGTGATCGGCCAGACTCCGATTGATTTGCGTCTCCGTCAGACACATGGGCTATCTTTGTTGGCCATTCAGCGAGGCGAAGAAACACTGAGCCATGTGGAAACTGAAGATCATGCTGCAACGCATATCGGGCAAGTCCCTTTGCAGGCCGGTGATACGTGTGTGGTGCACGTGCAGTGGGACCGTCTGACACGACTGATGTCGGACAGGGATTTTGTCGTCGTAACTTCGGACTTTCCCCAGGAAGAGTTACGGCCACACAAGGTCGGTTGGGCGCTCGCCTTCTTCCTAATAGCGTTGAGCTTAATTCTGTTCTCTGATCTGCGTTTGTCGCTGTGCCTATTAATTGGCGCTGTTGGCATGGTTTTGAGCCGGGTGTTATCGATTGATGAAGCCTACGAGTCGATCAGTTGGAGCACAGTCTTTCTACTGGCTTCGCTGATCCCGTTGGGCCAAGCAGTTCAGAACACTGGCACTGCGGATTGGATTGCCGCGCATGTGTTGGCCCTCCTGAAGGGTTGGCCGATCTGGTCGTTGCAAGCAGGGATCGCCGTTTTGGCGACTGCGTTCACGCTGGTCATGTCCAATGTAGGCGCAACTGTCCTCCTGGTGCCGCTAGCAGTTTCTATTGCCGTATCCGCGGGTGGCAATCCGGCTGTGTTTGCTCTCACCGTGGCAATTTCAACGTCCAACTCATTTTTGATCCCAACACACCAAGTGAACGCGTTGATCATGGGCCCGGCAGGCTACCGGGTGGTCGATTTCGTTCGCTCGGGTGGAATCATGACTCTACTTTTCTTGGTTGTCTCAATGACCGGACTTGCGCTCTTCTTCTGATGCGCTTCTTGGCGATCCGCATTGATGAACTCTGCTTCAGCTGAGAAGAACTGGTAAGATGAGGTCTTTGAGACCAATCCTTTTGTTGGAGCAGCAGATCCGAGATCTATGCAAATGGACCTTCGCTGCGAGCAAGAGAAGAAGGGCGGCGAACAAATGCAAACCTGACGTCGACATACGCTGGTACTGGACCGTTTTTGTTTCATCGATCACTGTTGCTTGGCCAATATCGTCGGCATATTGGAGAGTTCACAATGAAGTTCCTTCGAACACCTGATCATCGGTTTGACGGGTTGCCAGATTTCGCATTCGGCCCGAACTATCTTGATGTGGAAGATACCGAAGGCGGTCGTCTCCGAATGCACTATTGGGACGAGGGACCGGCACAGGCACAGACAGTATTGTTGATGCATGGAGAACCAACCTGGTGCTTCCTGTATCGGCGCATGATTTTGTTGTTCAAAGATGCGGGCCATCGAGTTCTGGCTCCTGATTTGATTGGGTTTGGACGGTCGGACAAGCCAAGTGAGCGATCCGACTTCACCTACCAACGCCATGTAGACTGGATGTCCGAGTGGTTGCGGAAAGTTGACCTAACGGGCATCACATTGATTTGCTAGGAGTGGGGAGGACTCATCGGCTTGCGGCTGGTTGCGAGTATGCCCGAGCGGTTCTCTCGGGTAGTTGTTGCAAACACGGCCTTGCCCACCGGTGACACGCCCTTGGGCGAGGCATTTCTTTCATGGCGGGAATACTCGCAATCCGTTCCTGAATTTAATTCGGGACGCATTGTATTCGGTGGCACAACATCCAAGATTTCCGACGAAGAGGTCGCAGCCTACAACGCACCGTTCCCGGATGCGCGCTATCTGGCATGCGCTCGACAGTTTCCAATGTTGGTGCCCGACAAACCCGACAACCCTGCTTCAGAAGCCAACCGAGCCGCATGGAAAACCCTCAAGACCCTCAACACTCCGTTCTGACCGTTTTTGGAGAAGATGACAGGGTCATGGCAGGAGTAGACAAAGTGTTCCAAAAGTCGATCCCAGGAGCCGCCGGTCGAAACCATACCGTGCTACCAAAAGCCGGGCATTTCATCCAAGAAGATGCTGGCACAGACTTGGTACACGTGACTCTGAAATTCATTGAGCAGTCTTAGCGGCTATCAGTTGGTGCAACCCGCCGGAATGTTCGCCTCTAAAAGATATTCGCCTTTGCAGCAGTTTCCGGCCAAAAGGGCGGTTACTGAAGGTTATCCTGAGCTACGGCTTAGATATTCCTCTTCGATTCAATTGATTCACTAACAGCTAGGACAGGCGTGAACAGCGCAGCCAATCGCAGAAGCGATTTAGTGTCTTCCCCTGCGGCCTTAACTCACACCAAATTTGCGACGCAAATGCTCAGCTAAGGCCGTTATGCGACGTGGTTGGGCTCGGCTAGGCGGAAACATCATTTGCAAAGGTTTCGGCGGTGGGAGGAAGTCGCGCAAGACAGAGACAAGTCTGCCAGATCGAACATCGTCGCCGACATCAAGCTCCGACTTCAATACGACTCCATGGCCTGTAATCGCCCAATCGCGGATGAGTGATCCATCATTGACTATTCGATTTCCTTTTACCGATACGCGCTGGGCACTTGGTCCTGATCCAAACTCCCAAACGTTGTCGATCATGTCGCCAAACCTCATGACCAAGCAGTTGTGGTTTAATAGATCTTCTGGTTTTTCAGGCGTTCCGAATGAGGCCAGGTAACTTGGGGACGCACATACGAAACGTTGGTAGCTTCCTAGATTTCGCAACCTGAGCGAGCTGTCTGTGATGTTGCCGAAGCGAACGGCGAGGTCGAAACCCTGGCCCACAAGGTCGACATAGCCGTCCGAGAGGGACAGTTCGATTGAGACAGCAGGGTTCTCTTCGGTGAATTCGGCAATAACCTCGGAAACAAAGCTACGTCCCAAGTCAATGGGCGCGCTTATGCGAATTGGGCCAGACAGAGTTTCGGCGCCGCGCCGAACAAGTGTATCCAGGTCCGCAACCTCACTGAGTATGCTTCTTGCTCCGTCAGCTAGTGTCCGGCCTTCTTCGGTAAGGCTAATGGAACGGGTGGTGCGGTTGAACAAAACCACTCCGTAATGTGCCTCGAGAGCCGCGAGCCGCTCGGACACTGTCGTGCTCGACATCCCTGTCTCGCGCGCCGCGGCCACAAGACTGCCTTTCTCGGCTATGGTCAGAAACAAGCGAAGATTGTCTAAATGCATTAAACGGAATTTCCGGATTATATGTTCGATTATACCCCGTTTATCCCGAAAGTACTGCGGCGTAAATCTAACGCATCGCGCCAATACACAAGGGACCTATTCTAATGGCCAAGTTGACAATCGTCGCCAACATCAAAGCCAACCCCGACAAGATCGACCTCGTAAAGGGTGAGCTGATCAAGCTCATCGATATAACCTGTGCCGAAGAGGGTTGCATTAACTATGACCTGCACCAGGACAACGACAACCCGGCTCATTTCGTGTTCTACGAAAACTGGGAAAGCCGAGAGCTTTGGCAAACCCACATGGGTGCTCCGCACCTTGCGGCGTACCTGGAAGCAACAGAGGGCGCCGTTGCAGAGTTCACGTTGAATGAGATGACAATCATCAGTTGATACAGAACCGGACAAAGGAGCACGTTATGAAAGCCGTGGGATACCGTGAGACAGGGTCGATTGAGCGGGCGGATGCCTTAATCGACTTCGATACCGACAGACCGACGCCGAAGGGGCACGACTTGTTGGTCAAGGTGCAGGCCGTGTCAGTGAACCCAGTCGATACGAAAATTCGTCAAAAACGAGCGCCTGCAGGTGCAGCACCAGATATTCTGGGGTGGGACGCAGTAGGGATCGTCGAAGCAGTTGGCGAAGCGGTTGAGACTTTTAGTCCGGGACATACAGTTTGGTATGCCGGGGCGATAAACAGACCGGGAACCAATGCTGAGTTTCATCTGGTTGATGAACGTATTGTCGGAGCCGCGCCAAAATCCATACCTGCAAAAGCAGCTGCGGCGATGCCGCTAACGACGCTTACTGCCTTTGAGATGTTGTTCGACCGCTTGCGAGTCCAAGATGCCGTTTTCGGCGGGACCAATACGTTACTGGTTATTGGTGGCGCAGGCGGTGTCGGGTCAATTACCATTCAATTGGCGCGGGCTCTCACTGACTTGACGGTGATTGCCACTGCGTCCCGACCCGAGACACAAGACTGGGTTCGAGAGCTTGGCGCACATCATGTCATCAACCATGCGGAACCTTTTGGCACACAACTCGGGGTTCTCGGTATCGAAAGCGTGGATTTCATCTTTTCAACGAACCATTCCCAGGTTTACGCGGCTCAAGCCGGAGAGGTGATGACACCTCAAGGTCGCTTTGGGTTGATCGATGATCCTGAGACCTTTGACATCGCGCCATTCAAACCCAAATCGATCTCATTGCATTGGGAGTTCATGTACACTCGCTCGCTTTTTGGGACTGAAGATATAAACCGTCAAAGCGAAATTCTGAATCAGGTTGCCGGGTTGATAGACGATGGAAAGATCAGATCCACAGCAACCGATACACTTGGTACAATCAATGCTGCAAACTTAATGAAAGCGCATGCTATCCTCCAAAGTGGCAAGGCCAAAGGAAGGCTCGTGCTTGAGGGTTTTTAGATGAGAATTGAACGTCTAGATCACGTAAATATCGTGACGACAAAATTGCCTGAGATGGTTACTTGGTATGAAGAGGTCCTGGGTTTGAGACCTGGGGCCCGCCCTGATTTTCCGTTTTCCGGGGCTTGGTTGTATGCGGGTAATCACGCCGTGGTTCACCTTGTGGGTCGCGAAGGCACGCCAAATGTCGGCTCCGAAGTGAAGCTCAAGCTCGAGCATTTTGCGCTCTCAGCCACGGGGCTGAGCGCATTCGAAGAAAAACTGATCTCGGGTCAAATCCAGTACCGCAAAACTGACGTCCCAGGGGCTCGAATGGTCCAAATCCATGTGGCCGATCCTGATGGAAATCATATTCATATAGACTTCGAAGAAACCGAGTAAGTGGCTAGCCCTCGAAATAGTTGGAACGCAAAATCAAGCTCCTGCCGACTAGTGGTCGAGATCCTTGCCGGGTTGCTTCCAAGAATTACTCGGACCAACATTTTTGGGCGGTACAAACGTCGATTCGGAGATCAGCATGCCGGACCTCGAAACAAACAAGAAAAACGTCATCGCTTTCTACGAAATGATGTTCAACGAGTGTCGACCTGCCGAGGCCATAGCAACCTTTGTTGGTGAAACCTATACGCAGCACAACCCACATGTTGGCGACGGCAAGCAAGCCTTTGTCGAGTATTTCGAGCGCATGGCTGCCGAATACCCCGGAAAGCGAGTGGACATCAAACGCGCCTTTGCTGAAGACGACCACGTTGTTCTGCATTGCCACCAAATCTGGCCCGATGGTCTTGAGTACGCAGGGATCGATATTTTTCGCCTGGATGTTGAAGGTAAGGTTGTCGAGCACTGGGATGTTCTTCAGGAAATTCCAGCAAAAAGCGCGAATGACAATGGCATGTTTTAACTTAACCGTTCTGACCACGGTGCATGTAACTTTGAAGACTCCTGTCGGCTGAACCACGATAGTCAAACGACGTAAGTCTGATCCAAGAAACCCGCCGAAGCGTATCTATCAAGAACCATTTAGAAAGGAGATAATTATGCTTTCGAAGAGTATTCTTACCGCGACACTTGGATTGTTTGCAGCTACTTCGCTTCAAGCTGGTGTACAAATTCGTTTCATAGAAGGCGCACCCAAGGACCGTTTTGTTTTGACAAATGTCGGAGCGTGCGAAGTAGATGCCTCGACCCTCAAAATCGACTTGTCGCAATCTGCCGGACGTCTGATTTTCGACGTTACCGAAAAAGGCGCAGGTGTAGAGGTATTCCAACCTCTCGAATTCGTTGAGGGTGCAGATGCGCTGCGTCAACTTCCTTCGGTTATGGACGGGCAAAATACAATTGAACTTGAGATCGCCTCCCTCGCAGCCGGAGACACTCTAGCCTTTACCATCGATGTAGATGACACCATCGGGCAACGCGAAATCACCGTAACAGGGTCGGAGATCGAAGGTGCTACGGTGTCTTATTCCGACGCGGATGAGACCTGGACTGCGACCTTCTCTTCGGACGCGCTTGTCCATGTGACGACCAAGGACTGTTGAAAGCTATCCTACAATGTCGAATTGGTTGATCCGCATAACATTTCTTGCGCTTGTGTTGGGAGGTGGCATCCTGATCGGTACACTGACTGCACCTGGCGATTGGTATGCGCAGCTTTCTAAACCTGCTTTCAATCCACCAAATTGGATATTTGGCCCGGTCTGGACGGTGCTTTATGTGTTGATCGCCATGGCGGGTTGGCGCCAGTTCGAAGCAGGCCGAAGCTCCACCAAAATGAAGTTGTGGTGGGCGCAGATGGGTCTGAACTTCTTGTGGTCCCCAACCTTTTTCGTATTGCAAATGCCGTGGGTGGCCCTTGTGGTCATTGTCGCGTTGCTGGCTGTCATCGTCGTGTTCATCGCTGAAGTCAGGCACATTGATCGAGTCTCTGCACTGGCCTTCCTGCCGTATTTAGCATGGGTCGCATTTGCCACGGCGCTTAACCTTTCCATTGCGATATTGAACTGAGGAAGAACAATATGCGTGGCAACTTCGTTGGGCTTGTTTCAGGTCTATTTATCATCGGATCTACTATGGCACAGGCTGATGGAAATCTTGCTGAGGACTTCTCCGAGGCTCCAAAGACGCGTTGGGACTACGTTGCCGACACTGTTATGGGAGGGGTCTCTTCAGGGCAGGTGCAGTTTCGTTCGGAAGGTGAAGTTGCATTCGCGCGGCTGACCGGAACCGTGAGTACAGAAAACAACGGTGGCTTCATCCAGTTTCGACGCAAGTTGCCTGATCGACCAGATGCGAGTGTTTCGGGCGTCAGGCTCTTGGTCCGGGGCAACGGCGAACAATACTTCGTTCACCTCAGGACACGTGGCACGGTGCTTCCATGGCAATACTATCAGGCCCAGTTCGCAACTTCTGAAGAATGGACCGAAGTCTCTTTACCTCTGTCTGACTTCAAGGCTTCAGGTGCTATGTTACGCGCTATTCCCGTTGCTGACGAAATCACTTCAGTTGGAGTTGTAGCCTTCGGGCGCGATCACGAAGTACTCGTAGATATCAGTAGGATTGGTTTCTATTGAAGTTCGCCCAAGCGAGGGGCTGCAATCTTCTGTTGCACCAATCAGATTGGGCGGCTCAATAAATACAAGCGACTATGCAATTTCAATAGTCTTTGCTCATCTTTTTCAAGCGACTAACTTGGTTCCATGGAACAAGTCGCTCGACTAACCGAATGGATGATTACAGAAGGTCGTCGCTCCGGCGATCCCGTAAAGGTGGTGTCACAGTTCTGTTCCTCCTTGATCGAGGCCGGAGTTCCGCTGTGGCGAACAAACATTGGCCAGCGCTTTGCCAACCCATTGCTTATTGCTTGGGGGGTAGTTTGGACGCCTGAAGGCACCGACAGCTACGACGTCACCCATGAGACGATGTTGACAGATGGTTATGTCGGGAGCTCATTCGAGTATATTCTTGCGAACAGAAAGCCACTTCACAAAAGTCTCCGGCAACTGGACTTAGAAACAGAGCATTCATCCTATCTGGAATTTGCAGAGCAGGGCGGCACTGACTACTATGCTACTTTGCTCTATTACGGTGATGGATCGTTGCATGGTTGCACCTTTGTTACGCAGTCGCCGGGCGGATTCTCTCTGGAGCATCTAAGACTGATTGAAGCGGCATTACCGGGCCTTTCTTCCGCTCTTGAGCCCGTAACGATGCGCAAATCGTCTAAAGGTTTACTTCGAACTTATTTAGGAGATGGACCTTCCGAGGCAGTCTGGAGCGGCAATATAAAGCGCGGTGAGCGAACAACTCTGGATGCCGTGGTTATGTTTTCTGATCTGCGAGGCTTTACGGCACTTTCCGAGACCTCTCCGGAAGAAGAAATCTTTGACACGCTTACTGACTATTTTGATCTGGTGGTCAAAGCCGTAGAAGACAACGGTGGAGACGTTCTCAAGTTCATGGGCGACGGCATCCTATCAGTCTTTACTATTGAAACTCAAAATGACCACGCCGACCGATGCCGCATGGCAGCGTTCGCAGCCCAGAGCATATTGAGTGGTTTGACCTCTCTCAATTCACGACGAGACGGCATTCAAAAACCGCCTTTGGACATTGGTGTTGGAATTAACGTTGGGCAGGTCAGTTACGGTAATATCGGCAGCCCCGGCAGGCTTGACTTTACAGTTCTGGGCGGCGCGGTAAACGTCGCAAGCCGAATTGAAGGCTTAACAAAATCAATCGGTCGGAGAGTTTTGGCGACGTCAGCTGTTGCAAGTGCTTCACCAAACATGTTCGTCAGCTGTGGAGATCACGAAATACGTGGCCTTGCTCAGCCAATTGAGCTGTTCTTTCTCTCTGAACGTGCGCCTTAATATGGTTTGTGCTTCTGGTGGTTGTGGCATTGCCAAACGGGAATTGCATACACCATGCGTTGAAGCACATCGTTCATTATCAATTTCCACGTTCTAAGATTGTGACATTTGACTACACGCGCACCTTGCCGGAAGGATCACTGCTGCTTCCCACGGGCGGAGACTTTAAGATGTTTTGAGAATTTTACTGCTTGCTTGAGCTGATGCAGGTTGCGCCTAGTCCCGCTCACGGTCCAATGTTTCGCGAATGAGGGTCAGATTAGGTAAAGAACTGTGAAACGGTTCAGGCCCCAGTTCGAACAAAACTGGACCAAGAGCTTCTGACATCTGCTCCATACAAGCTTTCAATAACTCTACGCCTTCCGGTGTAGACCGAGCAATTTTCGAACGCTTATCATTGGGGTTGGATTCAAGGGTAATCAGGGCATGATTTTCAAGACTGGAGAGCATGTGCGTCATCGAAGTTTTGGGCACTTGAAACGCTTTCGAAAGTTGCAGTGGTGTCTCTCCCTCGGGGCGCCGGACCAGGTGGCCCAATATGCCAAATTGGGTTGCGGTCATTCTGCCAGGTAAGAACGCTTCAAGCTTGGTCGAGATCAACTGATTGATGATCCCGACCTCGGTGAAGAACCGGTAGACTTCGTTGGGCTCATCCTCAGGCTTCATTCAGAATTCGTGTCTCCAGCGGCCAGCGGGGTGTGGCAATTGGTTCAGGCCCATACCCCAAACGCAGCAACATTTGCACCGTGTGGCCCGGCGACGCAAGAAGCTCATGCGCCAGAGCGTATTCATCGGCCATCTCAGGATACTCCTGAAGGGCCTGACTGACCGGATGAACGCCCAGGCCCATTTCGGTTGTCTTCAGATAAAAACGCATCAATTGACGTCCGGCATCGAGTTGATCGCTTCGCGTATTTGTGGCTGTCGTAAGGATTGCGTATTGCGGCGTCGCGTCTAGCATGGCGAAGTAGCCTCGCATGTGTGACTGAGTGCCTGGGTGGTCAACGTTCATAAGGGTCTCATTATCCAACAAGCCGGTAAGTCGCAGCGTTTCCAGCATGGGATCACGTAATTCAATCCCGTCCGGGTTGGCGTTGATTTCTGCTTTCCCGATCCGCATGAGGTCGACGGACTCTTTCAAGGTCTGCGGTGTACGCATTTCGATTTCAAAAGCGCGTTTCGTTAGGTCTCGAACACGGGCCACTAGATCCTCATCGGAAATCAGAGTGGCATAGTTTTCAAGGACCGAGGTTTCCGCCTCGGACAGCCGCTGTTCAGTGTATGGTTCTTTGTTGGAATGCCGTTTGAGGATTTGATCTGATAGTGGATCGGATGTCCCGCCCGGCACGAACACTGCTTCTGCGATGGGTCCGTCATCCCCATCTGGCAGTAACTTGACCTCGGTATCGAACCCGAGAGCACCTGCTGCTAGAATCATCGTCTCAACAAAGGCGCCGAGGCCAATAAAGAGCTGGCGGTGGTAAGGATCGGTTTCCGGAAGCTCGCGATCAGGATCACGTTGGATGCGCACCTTGTCTTGTCCAACCAACTCGACCAGCCAAGGTTGCAAGTTGTGTGGATTGGGGGCGAGAATTGCGTAGGACAAAGCGGCTTTGCGTGGGTCGTCATACGGTTTTGGCGTCCACGGAGCCAGCGCGGCATGCGGCGTGCGTGTAGCGAGGAACGCAACCGCACCGCTTGCCGCCAGTATTGTGCCTCCGCCTAGAATCTTGAGAAAACGTCTTCGGTTTGGCATCTTGACTCTCCAATAGTACGATATCGAACTAATTTAATACGAATCCGTACTATATCAACCCCAATCGATGCAGTGATTGGTTGAGTGACTTGAAAAAAGTAAATCAAAACAGCCGAAGGCAACGGCGGACTGCCGTTGTAGACAAGTATTCGTAGCGCCTTTTATGCCGAAAATAGGCAGTTATTTTAGTTGATTAACGACCGGACACGAGAAGATCAGAGGCTGGTGAGCCGATGCTTTTCGAGTATCCCGCAAAGCATAGCCTGTGCTTGCAGCCTGTGTTCTCGATGACGTTCGCGGGCGGCATCTGGACGACCTTCACTAATCGCTTGAAAAACAACCCGGTGATCTTCATTGGATTTGACGGGCAGGGGTCTGATAAACAACGTCGTTGCGCGCGCGCGACGCACTTGATCGCTCATCATGGCGACAATCGCTTCGACACGTTTGTTGCCGCCCAACCGAACGAGCTCCTGATGAAACAACTCGTCGGCCTCGGCCCAGGCTTCAAGGTCTTCGGCTTCGATGGCTTGGTCCATCTTTGCAATTGATCCGGCAAGTACTGCCAGTTCATCCTCTGAATAACCCGCTTCGGCAGCGCGCTGTGCTGCGAGACTCTCGAGTTCCGTCAGTATGTCGTAAATTTCACGCATATCATCTGATGAAACAGGCAGTATCCGAACGCCCTTTCGGGGCCGCATTTCCAGCAAGCCCTTACTTTCCAACATCAGCGCAGCTTCCCGTATCGGGGTGCGGGACATGCCAAGGGTCTCGGCGAGTTCCGACTCCAGATGGTCAGTTCCGGCTGCAAGTTCGCCGGACAGGATCATCTTTCGCAAATCCCTGACAGCGCGTTGCGTATTGGAAAGAGTTTTTGCGTCCTGATCCTTCACGGCGTCTCCAGGTTGATCTTTCGTCCCTCCGCGGCCGAGAGATAGATGTTCTCTTCGATGCGGATCACGTCCAAATAGTCGCGAGCCGTGTTTTCCAACGGCGTGCCCCGTAGAAGGCCTGAAACGACGTGACTTTGCAAGGCGTGGACACAGTCTCCTCCAAATCCATCGTGATCGCTTGGAGGTAGAATCTGCTGTCGCTCCTGTTTTCCAAAAGCGCGGAGCTCGACTGAACCGTCGCCGTTAAGAACCAGTGATCCTTCCGTTCCTTCGATGAGCGCTTCGCCCATGGTCTGACGCAGGTTTTCGGCGCTGTGGTCAAGGCATCTATTGCCATCGAACAGAGCTCTTAAACCGTTGGCGTGGTCAAACAGGATGTAACCTGCGTCCTCGCCTGCGATAACTGGGTTAACTTGGCGCAAGTCCGCATAAACTGCGCTGGGCGCATCGAATAGAAACCGGAACGTGTCTACCCAGTGAACCGCTGTTTCATGAACCAGGAAACGCGGCATGTCCTGAAAGTACGGCTGCCGGTCTAGGTAGGCTCGTGGTCCCTGTCCGTCGCCGGGCCGAAGCCGGAAAGTAGCTTGGAGAGGTGTACCAATTCGACCCTCGGTCATCGCCTCTTTGATTGCGCGATACCAAGGCTGGAAGCGGAAGTTCTCGTGTACAACAATAGTTGCCCCAACCGCTTCAGCCTCTGAAACAATCTTCTCAGCTTCATCCAGAGATAAGCAAAATGGCTTTTGGCAGATCAGCCACTTGATACCAAATCGCAGTGCCGAGCGGATTGCCTCGGCCTGCGCCACAGGCGGAAGGATAATGTCTACGAGATCCGGTTCTTCCGCCTCCAGCATTTTTGACAGATCATCGTAAGCGGCCAGTCCTGTTTCTTTCGCCTTGTTGATATCACGGTTGCAGGATGCAATCGGAACCGCTCCGGGCATTCGGGACCAGCTTTCGTAGTGGAATTTGCTGAAGTATCCCGCTCCAACACACGCAACCCTGATGGCTTGTTGAGTATTCATGCCCGCAATGCTTCAGATACTGACGCGGCTGCATCCTGCGTTCCGGCGGTGCCACCTAGGTCGCGGGTCAAGTTCTGTCCGTTCGCCGTCACCTTTTCCACGGCTTCACGCAATCGTTCGCCGTCGCTGGACAGGTCTGGATGATCATGGGTGAACCCCAACCATTCAAGCATCATTGCTGCGGACAGGATCATCGCAAACGGGTTGGCAATACCCTGTCCAGCAATGTCCGGAGCGGAGCCGTGGCAGGGTTGGAATACAGCGTGGTTCAACCCGATATCCGCTGACGGAGCCAGTCCAAGACCACCCATGAGACCCGCACCAAGGTCTGAGAGGATGTCTCCGAACATGTTCTCAGTCACCAAGACATCAAATTCCCAAGGCTTCTGGACCATCCACAGAGCGGTAGCATCAACATAAGCATGGTCTGCTTGTAATTCGGGATGGTGGGCGGCTTCTGCATCAAACATCGATCTGAAGAACGCAAAGGCGCGGAATACATTGGCTTTGTCGACACATGTAACTCGACCCCGACCGCGCCCGGTTCTTTTGCGGTTCTGGGCGAGTTCAAACGCGAACCGGAACAGTTTTTCGGACACCTCACGAGTGATCAGCAGAGTTTCACGTGCTTCGTCATCGGTAACTTCGCCAGCGCCTTGGGTGAAGAACAGCCCTTCTGTGCTTTCGCGTATCAAGACAAAGTCGATCTCTTTTCCACTGGGGAGCGACAAAGGGGTCATTTGTCCGCTGCTTACCTTTACTGGCCGCACACCAGCAAAAAGTCCCAGTTGCTTTCGCAGATCAATCTGCGGTGAAATCTCGGTTCCGTCAGGATATCGAACATCCGGCAAACCCATTGCAGACAGCAGAATTGCGTCAGCATTGCGTGCAGTTTCGAGTGATCCAGCCGGAAACGATTCTCCTGTTTTGGCGTAGTGGCCTGCGCCTGCCGGCGCGTCTGTAAACGCCAGCTCGTAGCTGGGACTGTTGCCCGAGAGCTGGCGCAGGATTTCAAGCGTAGGGGCCATAATTTCCGGGCCGATCCCGTCCCCGTGGAACACCGCAACATCGTACATTTTTTTCATCTTGGCCCGTTTCCTTCCCGTTTCGCATTCATAGCGCGATAGCAGCTTCCACTACAGTACGTTGACAATGCATTCTTTAATGTATACGCAAATAAATGCAATAATAAACGCAAAGATGTTTGGGAGGACTTGGAAATGAAACTAAAGCTAGGGCGGTTGGCGGCCGCAGCCGTGATGGCGACCGGGATTGCAGGGGCAGCTGTCGCGCAGGATTACCCCTATCGTGATATCACCACAGCTGTGGTCTGGGGGGCCGGTGGTGGCACGGACACGATCAACCGAATGATTATGGCCGAGATGGAAAAACACCTTCCGGTCTCGATCAATGTGATCAATCAAACAGGTGGTGTCGCAGGCTCCAACGGTATGGTTTATGTGATGAACCAACCAGACGATGGCTATACATTGGTTGGTTTGTCAGAGTCTAACGTCACCGCTGCTGTGCAGGGTGGTTGGGATAAGAAATTTGATTTTTGGTATCCGTTCATTGTTGGCGGATCACCTGATCTGATCTCGGTTCCGGTGGACAGCCCGTACAATACTCTGGAAGAACTGGTCGACGCTGCGAAAGCTGCTCCTGGCACTATTCCCGCGGCGGCTTCCGGCGCAGGTTCGATCCACCACTTGAATCTTCTGGCCATCGAAAAAGGGTCAGGGACTGAGTTCAAATTTGTTCCATACAAAGGCTCAGCGCCCGGGCAGGAAGCAGCGATAGCGGGTGAAGTTGCGTTGGTTGTGACGTCACTGGCTGAACAGGCTCCATTGATTGAAGGCGGTCAACTTAAACCGCTCGCGATGTTGACGCCCGAAGATGCGCAGATTGCAGGGGCAACAGTGCCTTCTGCCTTTGGCATCTATGACGGTCTTGATCAGTATTTGCCGCTCAAACAGGCCATCGGGTTTGCAGTTCACAGTTCAGCCGGGGACGATGTAAAGGCCGCGCTTGGTGATGCCTTCGAGCAAGCTATTGCCTCCGACACCGTCGCCGAATGGGCCTCTGCAAACAACTATGATGTCGGTGGTCAACACGGTGAAGAAGCTCAAGAACTGTTTGCGAACCTCGAGGCTACTTTTGCCTACACCTTGCAGGGCCTTGGCGCTGCCACAGTGGATCCGGCCTCGCTGGGTATCGAGCAGCCCTAATCCGATCAATTTTGAAGGGGCGCGCTTGATCGCGCCCTTTCCCTCAGGAGGCAGGCAATGGACAAACCTGACGAAACACTGGTCATGCGGTCGCGCGACTTTTGGGCAGCAATTGTTCTTATAACAGTGTCCGTCTTTTTTCTTTGGAAGACATCGGACATTCCACTTTGGGGCGAAAACCGCGCAGGTGTAAGTGGATCGGATTGGTACAACTCGGCTGCAATTGTACCGCTGTTCATCTTCGGTGGATTGCTTAGCTTGTCCTTCGTTTTGCTGGCTATTTCAATCCGCTCAGGTGGGGCCCAAAACGCGCTCAGTGCTTTGGGCATCGGATGGGATAAGTCGGAAGCCTATCGAGCTTCTACAATAGGCCTGATCCTTCTTGCATATGTCGTCGGACTGGTTCCCAGAGTGGACTTCATTCTGTGTTCTGGGTTGCTGATTACAGCTCTGACTTACGGCTACTGCGGGGGTCATGCGCGGCGTGCTTTGGTGGCCTGTAGCGCGGTTGTCTCTGCCGGGCTATTTGCGTTTGCTGTATTTCCCGCGCAGGCGGACTGGAACGCACACAGTGATGATTGGTTTACACTGGCCTTATGGGTCTCGCTCACACTTGTGGTGTTGAGCAAGGCGGTTTCCGAACGCGTTTTGCGATTCGTTCCGTTGGTGGCAGTACTTGCCCCGTTCATTCTGGTTTGCGCGATGGCCTTTGTTTTCCGACAGAACGTGCCCGCGCGCGGCGGGCTGATCTTCGAGCAAATCGAATACCACTACTACGTGACGCTTCGTCCGCTATGGAAAGATTGACCGGATGGACTTTATCCTTTCGCAACTGGCTGGATTTGGGACCGCATTCGTGGGCCTGGCAGTAGACCCGCTGACCTATCTGTATTTGATCGCATCCGTGTTCCTGGGCATCACATTCGGCGCATTGCCCGGCCTGACCGCAACGCTGGCAGTGACGATCCTGACGGGTTTCTTCGGCAACAAGATCCCATTGGACTATTCGCTTATCGCTTTGCTCGGGGCCTATGTCGGCGCGATTTACGGTGGCTCTTATCCGTCAATCCTGCTGAACATTCCGGGCACGGCGGCCAGCGCGGCGACAGCCATGGATGGATACCCTCTGGCCAAAGCGGGTCGAGGGGGCGAAGCACTAGGGCTGACCACAACGGCCAGTTTCATTGGCACAGTTATCGGGACCATCACGCTTTTGATTTTCGTGTGGGCGCTGCTTTTGGTTTCAAAGAACATCGCAAGCCCGGAGAAAGCGTTGCTGGCCCTTTTCGGCATTCTGCTTTCTGGCACTTTGATGAGCGAAGACCTGGTGATTAAGGGATGGATCGCTGGTTTGATCGGGCTTGCGATGTCCATGGTGGGACTCGACCCTTTGTTGTCTGAGCCGCGCTATACCTTCGGCTGGTCTTACTTGATGAGCGGGTTTCAGGTCGTGCCAGTTTTGATGGGGGCCTTCGCCATTCCCCAAATCATCGACGGTTTAAGGCACGTTGAGGCCGGGAAAGCTCTGGCCCTGAAAGGTCGCATCCTTCCGAACCTACGCTCCATCCGACGTTACTTGCCGACCATTGGCCGTTCAGGAGTGATCGGGACCGGGGTAGGAGCGCTTCCCGGCGTGGGCGAAGATGTCGCCGGTTGGGTCAGTTACGGTGTCGGCAAGACCGTATCTGCCGAGGGCGACAAGTTTGGAAAAGGCTCTTTGGAAGGTCTGCTGTGCTCTGAAACGGCAAACAACGCCTGCATTGGGGGCGCGCTAATCCCGCTTTTGGTTTTGGGCATTCCCGGCTCACCACCCGCCGCGGCTTTGATGGGGGCTTTCAAGATTAACAACGTGATCCCAGGTCCGACGATAGATCCCGAGATCATTCTGCGCGTGGTTGCAATTTTAGTGCTGGCCTCCCTGACAATGTTCTTGATGGGCCTGTTCACTGCTCGGGTCTTTATCAAAATACTCGCCATCCCGCAGACCATCTTCTTGCCCGTCGTTATGGTTCTGACAACAATTGGGTCTTTCAGCGTTGGTGGTGGTATCAATGATCTTTACCTGATGCTTGGCGTCGGCGCCGTTGCCTATTTCATGAACCTGATGAAATACCCAATCGCGCCGTTGGTGATCGGGGTTATTCTAGGCAGCCTGTTTGACGAAACCTTCCGCCGGTCGCTGTTCTTGTCGGACGGGGATCTTTCGGTCTTCTTTTCGCGGCCCGGTGCGGCCATTCTGCTGGTGCTCAACATTGGTCTGATCCTCAGCCAACTGCCTGTCGCGAAGCGCGCTTTCTCACGTCTGAAAGGACTTTCCGTCTGATGTTTGTGGTTACTGTCACCTTCACTCTCAAGCCCGGTACGAGAGACACCTTTTTGCCGCTGATGGTCGAAAACGCTTCGACCTCTTTGTGTGAAGAGCCCGGATGCCAGCAGTTTGACGTTTGCCTCGGCGACGATCCCGAGACAGTTTTTCTCTATGAGGTTTATGATGACAGCGCGGCCTTCTCTGTACACCTAGAAAGTGCGCATTTTCGGTCCTTCGATACGGCTGTGGCTGATATGATCGCCACCAAGGTGGTTCACCAGTATTCCGAGGTCATCCGATGAACGATTGGGAAATCCATGCCGTGAAATACGCGGATCGCAACGCCCGGACGCGAGCTGATAGTTTCATCATCGATGATAATCACGACGCGTCTCACGCGATGGACTATTTCGTTTGGGTATTGAAGCGCGGCAACGAAGTCATTCTGGTCGATACCGGCTACGACTCCGATGAGGCCGCCGCCCGTGGTCGTCCCATTGCGATGGACCCACGCGAGGCTCTGCGCCCCTTGGACATCACGCCGGAAGCGGTGACAGACATCATCGTGACCCATCTTCATTATGACCACGCGGGGGGGCTGCATATGTTCCCGAGCGCGAAGTTGCATATGCAATCGGCGGAGATGGCCTTCGCCACAGGCCCCTGCATGTGCCACGACGATCTGCGCGCACCTTTCACGGCGGGCCATATTTGCGAGGTCGTAAAGCGTCTCTATTCAGGGAAGGTCGTGTTCTACGATGGAGAAGTCGAGATTATAGATGGGATCACGGTGCACTGCATTGGTGGGCATTCGCGAGGGTTGCAATGCGTTCGCGTAAGGACGGAAGCCGGGTGGATGGTGCTCGCCTCTGATGCCTCGCATTACTATGAGAATTTCATGGCGCGCAAAGCCTTTCCCATTGTCGTCGACCTGCAGGACATGATGGATGGATTTAAGACGCTCGAGAGGTTGGCCTCGCATCCTCGACTTATCGTGCCCGGCCATGATCCACTTGTGCGTGAGGTTTTTCCCGTCGGAGCGGCACCACATATCCATAGGCTGGATTTCGGGCCAACCAGGGACATCGAACTATGAAAATTGGTGTCATAGCGGATGATTTTACTGGTGCGAGTGATATTGCGAACACCTTGGCGAAGGGCATGGAGCCAGAAGGTGGGATACGAACCGCGCAGTTTCCGGGTGTTCCTAATATCCCGGTCGACGAAGAGATCGAAGCGGGTGTGATCTCACTCAAAAGCCGCACTGCACCGGTTGAAGAAGCCATTGCAGACAGTCTGAGTGCTTTGCGGTGGCTCGCGGATCAAGGATGCCAGCAGTTCATCTTCAAGTATTGTTCGACCTTCGATTCCACGACGGAAGGAAATATCGGCCCAGTTGCGAAAGCGCTTGCCGACGAACTGGGCGCGGAAAAAGTGATTTTCTGTCCGGCCTTTCCGACAACGGGGCGTACTATCTATTACAGTCATCTCTTTGTGCTTGGTAAGCTGTTGCACGAGTCTGGGATGGAAAATCACCCTCTTACTCCGATGACGGATGCCAATATCAGGCGATGGTTGCAGTATCAGACTGAAGAAGCGGTTGGGTTGGTGCCAATTGACACTGTGAAGCTAGGTTCAAAGGCGATTGCTGATGCTTTGCAGAAAGCCGACGAACGATTTGTGATTGGCGATGCGATTTCGGATGAAGATTTGTTGGTCTGGGGCAAGGCTCTAAAGGATGCCAAGCTCATTACAGGGGGATCCGGGATAGCGCTGGGGCTACCCAGAAATTTCCTGAGAGAGACTTCATCCAAAAGTGCTGGCAGTGCGTTCACTGGTGTCGCAGGGCCTGCCGCGATCCTTGCGGGTTCTTGTTCAGGTGCGACCCGCGGGCAGATCGATGTTCATGCGAAATCCCATCCAACCTTCGCCATTGATGTTCCGGGTGTCATGGCCGGGGATGTGACCACGCAAACGCTTCTGGATTTCTTTGAAACGCATCCGGGTCAGGCGCCACTCGCGTATTCATCGGGAAGCCCGGATGATGTGGGCGCGATCCAAAACAAATTTGGTCAGGAAGCTGTGGCGAAAAAACTGGATAGTCTCTTTGCAGATACAGCACGAAAACTTGCCGAAACGGGGTACAAGCGCCTTGTGGTGGCAGGAGGAGAGACGTCGGGAGCTGTCGCCAAGGCTGTCTCTGAGGCACTGGGGTCACCGGCCATGTCAATTGGGCCAGAAATTGACCCTGGCGTGCCAGTCCTGAGCGTTGGAAAAACTGAACCCATTGCGATGGCACTAAAGTCTGGGAACTTTGGCGCTCCAGACTTTTTCGCGAAAGCGCTGAGAATGATGGAGGCAGGCCGATGAGTTCGGATGAATGGGCTATGCGGCAGCAGATGTCGGAGTTGTGTGCATCTCTGTTTGCGCGTGGATTTTCTGTCGGTACTGCGGGCAATGTCTCTGCCCGTCTGAACGAAGGCATCCTTATGACACCCACCAATTCGACATTGGGGAATATCGACCCCGAGCGCATTGCCAAAATTGATTTGGATGGCAACCACGTCTCCGGAGACAAGCCGACCAAGGAAGTCTTTCTGCATCACGCCTTCTATGAAACGAGATCGGAAGCGGCTGCCGTAGTTCATCTGCACTCGACCTGGGCGACCGCACTGTCGTGCCTGGAAGACACTGATCCAGATGACTGTATTCCACCGCTGACGCCGTATATGGTCATGCGTGTTGGTACGGTCAAACTGGTTCCATACGTCAAGCCGGGTGACCCGAAATCCGGTGAATTGATCCGCGAACTGGGCGGCAAATATAGTGCTGTTCTATTAGCCAATCACGGTCCCGTCGTATCAGGAAAGGATCTCTTCTCAGCTGTCTGTGCAGCTGAAGAGCTGGAAGAAACGGCTAAGCTGCTAGTGGCTTTGCGCGGCCTGCCAACCCGCCTATTGGATGCTGGACAAGTAGCAGAACTCAATGAGACTTTCAGAAGGATGTAATCAGACACCGAAAGGGGGAGTGTGCCTACTTTTGGGCAAATCGTGCTAAATTATTCGCGAATACCGCGCAAAGTTTTGGGCAAGCACATTTGAATTTAATGCACGAAATCAATAGCAGGAGCGCATCGTTATGAGCGCGCCTACAATCTTGTAGGATTGCGTATGACACTTCGCACACCCCATAGGTTTGCTTAGTTTGCCTATAGTTTTTCGCTGCGCGATTACCTGCCGTACCGATAAACTTAATCAGTTTATGACGTAGTCGTTACGGTTATGGACTCTTGCGGCGCTCGACTCGCTAGGGGCACTCACTGAGGAACATTGGGTTCCATGCGGCCATTTTGCTGGGGTTCTCGTGAACGTCTGCGATGCGCAGAAATCGGAATTTGCAAAGTTTGGCGGGCATGCGTCGAGATACTTCAGCCTGTCCGTTTTGGCGATCACGATCAGCCCGCCATTCGGGAATAACAGCTTTCCGTGATTCTTACCGTGTACGGAATGCGCGCGCGCTTTTACATTCTGGGAAATGATCTTGTTCAAGTCTTTGTCTCTGGAATAGTGCATGTCGCATCCCGACAAGCTCACTTCTTGGAATTGGTCCGGTTGGCGTTTTTTGCGGCGGCGCTTTGCGCGCGTGCGGTGAAACTGCCTTTTGCCAATTGGCCGCCAGTCTTGGTTGAGGTTGCGGATTGAATGCGCGCGGCTGCTTTGGCGGTCATGGCTTTAGTTTTCGGCATCCTGTTTTCCTTTCGAGTTTGAGGATGCCTTGGTTGTCTCAGTTTTAGGCCGGCCATTCACCAGATAAGCTGGGGACACCATTTTGAGATTTTGCAAAGGTAGCGCTATGCACATCGATACAGCTTGAGCCCTGTTCAGTTCCGAAACTTACCAATTGCTTCCAAACGAACCAATGCCCCTTGGTCCAGGCAGCGGAATAACAGCTCCTTTTTGATGCCGTGCCAGATCTACAGTGCTGCGTATTTTGTTGAATCTGTCCTGATAAGCGATGTCGGGTTCGGAAATCTGCGGTCAAACGTTTCATGCCGCTAGAAGTGACCGGCGAATGCGCATTTCCCTTGCCCAAGATTTGCAGATTTTGATGACGTACATCTTAGCAGATGTCCTTGCCGCGACTGTTATCACGACTGAAATATAAGGTGCGCACCAGCCTATCAGTCAAAGCGTCGCATTTGAATTAAATGAACTCTATCGCGTATAATAAAAAGCCCTTTTTCCGCACTGCTTTCGAGTCGAGTTCCAGTGCTCTCAAGGTGTTGCAGGATTTAGGCGCCGCCTGTTCAAATTTCCTGAGCGCTTGCCCTTTTGCACGTCGCCTCTTGGGTCAGTTGTGCCATGATCCATCAGTTCGACGATCTCAGTACGAATTTCCAGATCTGCCATAGCGCCTTCAACCAGGGGCCTTGTCAGCTCTGCCAGGCAGGGTCGCGCACCTGCAATCACGTTGTCATGTTCTCGCAGGATCGCGCGGCACATGACACCGGGAACAAAAGGACCGTGCCCCTTTTCCGCGATCAGCTTCCAATTTCGGGTCAGGCTCTGCCCGGCGCGCTTGCCGGAAACACTTACCTGCATACCGCCTCGGTCACTTCCGAAGGGATAAAGCGCTTTTGAAAGAACGTAGAGCGCAGAATAGGCAATGGCCGGTAATTCAAAGTGCCCGTACTGCCTGAGTTTAGCCAGCAGATGTAATGCCCAGTTCATCAACGGAAGTTCCAGACCCGCACGAAACATGACGCTTTTCGCGCCTGTCATTTCCGGGAGCAATGCGATGTCGGGAACGTCGACGCTGTATCCGGCGCGCCTCATACCCGATTCCAACTCATACAACTTGCGATCTGTCCATCCGCTAGTTGTTTGCCAGGCACCATTGCGCCACACCTGATGCCGCCGTCCGACACCGCTGACAATACTCTTGATAACGGACATGCCTCGCGGTGCCCGGTTACCTGGCAGGATAGCGATGTCGATAACATCAACTTCATCCAGATCTTCGATCAAATCTTCGACGATACAGGAAGACAGACCGGGTACGCTGGATGCACCGGAAAGGGCAAAAACACCTGCGGCCGTTGCTTCGGTGTTCAAAGCACCAATACCCTTCGTGAACGTGGCGCTGTCCGACAGATCAAGATAGTGGCAGCCATGAGCGATACAGAGTTTCGGGACTTTATACGGATCATCACCATAGTGTTGGAACGGTCCTGCCGCATCAATCACAACGTCTGGCTTAACGTCGAAAACAGCCTCTGGTGCTTTGCCAATGTCCAACTTCTGGGTTTGCGCCCCGAGGTCCTGAGCCAGAGAGCGACCTTTTTCAGGGTGTCGCCCGGCCAGCCAAAGCTGATGCCCATCACGTGCCAGCAATCGGGCCGTCAGGGATCCGAAAACACCGTATCCGCCGATAACCACGACCTTCATGACGGGACACTCCCGATAATCTCAGCATCATGAAAGGTTGCGTCCTGCCAGATCAGCTGACCAAAAAGCGGATGCACCAGTTCCAGAGTGAACCGGAACTGCCCACCCCCAAGTTCTTCATGGCCCACCACAAGCCCTCCAGGACAGACCCACCGTGGCAGAGGCAGTCGTTTTTGCCCTAGTTTCAGGAAGTAACGGTCGCTAACGAAATAGAGACCATTCGCTGTGCTTTCGAGCTTTAGCGAGATGCCAATCCCAAAGCCGATATATTCTTCCAATCCGGTTGGCCCGGCAAAGCGTTTTGAGCTGCCGACCATTTGTGGAAAACCGGCCGCCCGACCATATTGCCGGATCCAAAACTGCCCGCCCGTTGCCGCATCTTCGGTGACGGTGACCACAGCGGATCGACCGACAGAGGTGCGATCAAACGGCAGCGGTGCCCCGATCACGCGCAGAGCAAAGGCCAGGGCCCGCCCGACGGGGTTCATCCGCATTTGGGTCACGCGGCCCTGATAGGCAAGGCTGGCATCCCCCCGCAGACGCTTGCTGAACCGGCGTTGAATTGCCTTGGGCAGGCGCGACCATGCCGAAGCCCCCAGCAAGTTCTTGAAGCGATCATCCAGACTGCTGATCGCATCGGATTGCGGTTGAGCCGGCTTCGCACCTGGTGGCGCTATCCTTTTGTTAATTTCGATCATTCTGTTTTTTCCGTCAAAAGAGAAATTAAAGGTCAAATTTTTAGGTGCTTTTTTTGCCTCCGGTGAAGCTGAGCAGGGAAACGACTTTGGTTCCCATTTTCATCAACATCACCAGTTTCGGACGGGGCACCGTAAGCATGTCCCTGAACCACGTATCGGCGGTTGCCAGAAACTCTTGCATGTCCTGCATGCGCCGCAACGCGGTTGGGTCAAGATTGCTTTCGGTTTCAGCCTGAGCCACGCAGGCGCGCAGGGCTTGTGCTGCCGGATCAATCTCGCGTTCCTTGCGCCCTTGGGCGATGCGGATCCCCATTTCCCAGACATCCACTTCGGCCTCATAATGCTCGCGCCGGTCACCTGGCACCGGAATGCGGCGAATGAGGCGCCAACTCACCAATTCTTTGAGCGAGTTGGACACGTTGGATCGCGCAATACCCAACGACTCGGCGATCTGCTCGGCATTAAGGGGTTTGGAGCTAAGATAAAGTAGCGCGTGAATCTGCGCCACAGAGCGATTGACGCCCCATTGATTGCCCATATCACCCCAATAAAGAATGAACTGGCTTGCAGCGTCTGATTTCGTTATGTCATAAATTTCTGTCATAACAGAAATATCAGACAAGATGGAGCAAAAATCAAGACCATTGTTGATTCATGAATGCAAATCACGTGCTGACGCGACGGCCAAATGTCCAAACACGATCAAACAGCTGATTTAAAGGGATTTCTCCCCACAGCATTCATGCAGTCGCTCAACATTAAGACCCGCGCCGGTGAACGACAGGTACAGGTACGGCGGCCATCAACAAGAAATGACATGGCAAGCAACCGGTATGGGCGTCGAAGAGCTGTATCAAGTGATCTTGAATGATTGGGCCAGGCTAACAAAAGAACAATAGGTGGATGTGTCAGTACGATCGCTTGATCAGATCGGTCAGCTAGAAGCACCAGCTGGTGACCCGCCAACAGCGCAAGACTTCACGCGTTTCTAAACAGCCTACCGAAAGTAGTCTTGGGTGCGGGCATATCGCTAGATCTGACTTTTTTGTCCTTCTGGTGCGCAAGCAAGGCTTGGCGATCAATAACAAGCACTCCTGAAAAGACCATCGATCCGAAACTCGGGATGCTGGAACTGGTTGGGCAGCTCGGCAGTGTTTTGCAGACCTGTGAAGTGATGGGATACAGCCGGGACAGTTTCGACCGGTTCAAGGAGCGCCCTATGCTCTACTTGTACTTTGTCAGGGTGGCGAGGTTTGAACGCGAGCCGACAAAAAAGGATGACATTCGGGCGTGCGACTTAGGCAAAAACATCCCTGCCGACCTCCTTTGCTATCCTGCGGTACAAGCAGCGGATATGTCGACGAACTGTTGGTGGCAGAAAGAGAAGCTGGTTGGACGCTGGCGGAATTCAGGACTTGCGCCAAAAAGAAAAAACCAGGTTGATGACGAAGCGATGCGACTGCAGGCAAGGTTGATCTCAGAAATGGGCTTTACCGAAACATAGTTCGGATCCGGAGTTGAGCAGACATTAACGGGAACGGAATTTGATAAGTGCCATAATTAACGCGGCTTCGCAGCGTTACATGGATATTCGTCTGAACTCGCGCACACTGGCGCGTTTGCACGTCTCACTACAAAACGCCCCCGCATCACAAGAGACGCCCAAGGCAAAGCTGCTTGCACTTGCGTTGGCCTACCTGGATTTCGGTAACGAAAACCGAAACCTATGGGCCGCTTTATTCGATCACCGGATGCAGCCGGGTGTACCGGTCCCGCAATGGCACCTTGAGGAACACGCGGTGCTCATCGCCGAGATCATCGCTCCGTTATCGCAATTGAACCCTCAGTTGGATGACGACACATTGGCTTCGCGTGCACGAACTGTGTTTTCTGCTGTGCACGGCATAGTAAAGCTATCGCTGGAAGGCCGGTTCGTCGCGTTGGACGCGGATGCGGTACAAGCTGAATTGTCCGAGTTCATGACCCAATATCTGCAGGGGTATCAGTCAGGGTAAGTGTCCTCGTTTTCTCGAAAGTGATTGCATATGGAATTGACATCAATGCCACCGCATTACGACGCTGCCAAACAAGTTAAGAAAGCGGAAAATCCGAAAATTCGACGGAGGTATCATGCGTAACATGTTTAAGGCGGCGTTGGCTGCAACACTCATAGTGTCTGCTCCGATCATCGTGCAGGCCGAAACCATCATCCGAGTGACGTTACAGTTGCCAGAGACTCATTCGTTGGGACAGAACTGGATCGCGTTCAAGGATATCGTTGAAGAGAAGTCCGGCGGTGAGCTATCGGTTCAGCTGTTCCCGTCAGCGCAGCTTTACAAAGATAAGGAAGTTCCAGAAGCAGTGGGTACAGGCGCTGTCGAGGCCGGTTCGGCGTTTAATGGCCGGTTTACCGGGGCGGTCCCGGCAGTAGACGTCGTGAACCTGCCCTTCTTTTTCCGTGATGAGGACCATCTGCGGGCGGCCGTTGCCACTGGATCACCGATGCGCAACATTCTGGATGCCGCTGTGCTTGAGGAAACGGGGGCCAAGGTTCTGTGGTGGCAGGCGTTTGGGCGTAATGTCTATTTGTCGAACGGGTCTGCCATCCGAACACCCGCCGATCTCAAGGACCAAAAAGTCCGGACCTACGGTAAGGTGATTGGTTGGACCGTCGAGGCGCTTGGTGGCGCACCCACGCTGATGTCGGGGTCAAAACAGTTTCTGGCCTATCAGCAGGGTGCTGTCGATGTGGGCATGACAGGTGCGTCTGCCGTGAAGTCGCGAAAACTGCACGAAGTGATGGATCACATGACCTTGTCATATGACAGCGCCATCGAATTTGTGGCCGTCATGAACAACGACTTTTTCGAAAGCCTTTCGCCCGAGCATCAGCAGATCATTCTGGACGCCGCCGCTGAGGTCGAACAGCAATTGCGTGACGCGATCTACGCAGAAGAAGACGCAACCATTGACGAAATGCGCGGCCTGATGACCGTGGTTGATCTGACCGATGAAGAGCGTCAGCAATGGATTGAGGCGACCTCGAGCGTTTCTCAGCGTTTTGTCGATGACGCAGGCGATACTGCCGCCGAAGTGATTTCAGCCGTGTCCGGAATGTAATCCCTTCTTCATATTGTCAAAGCAAGCGGACATCCCACGTTCGGTTGCTTCTTCTATTGGCGAGGCACCCCGAATGCTGCAAGCCCTGACCAGAACCGTCGATTGGCTGTCTGAACTCTTTGGTATTGTCGCCGGATGGATGTTCTTCGCCATAGGCATATTTGTGGCTTACGAGGTCTTCATGCGCTACGCGCTCACCAGCCCGACGGTCTGGGTGGATGAGATCGCAAGGATCTTTCAGGTTTGGGCTACCTTTGGCGCGACGGCATATGTTCTAAAGCACCGCCAGCACATCGTCATTGATTTGGCGTTCCGGGATGCGAACACGCTTAGGCGCAGGGTTGTCGAGACGTTTTCGTTGCTTGTTATCGTGTTTTTCGGATGCGTCGCCGCGCGATATGGTTGGGACATCTGGCTGAAATCCACGCTCGCCGGGCACACGACGGACAGCTACCTTGCTGTACCCAAGGCCTATACTCAATCCGCGATCTGGGTTGGGTTTGGTTTGCTGTCGCTTCAGGCTTTGGTGGAAATCTACCGAGTGTGGACGAGTCAGGCGAACCTGCAAAACCATGAACTTGGGGGTCACTGACCCTTGGAAACCATTCTGATCATCGGAGCCCTGCTGGGTTTGCTGCTTTTGCGCGTGCCCGTCGCCTTTTCCATGGGCGCCCTCGGGGTTGTGCTGTTATGGCTGAAAGGGCTCCCATTGATTGCCGTGCCGCAGCGCCTGTTCGGGACGATGGACAGTTTTGAACTTTTGGCCGTGCCTTTGTTCCTGCTCATGTCAAACGTGCTGTTGAAAGGCGGCGTCGGACGGGATCTCTTTGCCGGTGTGCAGGCTTGGGTCGGGCATTGGCCCGGGGGATTGGGCGTCGCTACGATCAAAAGCTGCACGCTTTTTTCGGCGATTTCGGGATCCTCGGTGGCGACGGCAGCCACAATTGGCACCGTCGCCATCCCCGAGATGGAAAAGCGCGGCTATGACCGTCCATTCATCTTGGGACAACTCGCCGCCGGAGGAACCCTGGGCATTCTGATCCCCCCATCGATCCCGCTGATCATCTATGGCGTCATTACCGAGACTTCGATTCCAACGCTTTTCCTTGCCGGAATTGGACCTGGATTGTTCCTTGCAACGCTCTTTATCATCTACGCCATGCTTTATGCGCGCGGCAAAAAGAGCTTAAAAGTCGAGCGCATGCCAATGAAACAACGGCTGCTGGTGACATTAAGTGCGCTTCCGACTGTCGTCTTGGCTATAGCAATCATTGGATCGATCTATGCAGGAATAGCGACGCCATCAGAAAGCGCGGGCATCGGGTTCGTGATCGCGATAGTCATAACATTCGCGATGCGAAGAATGACCTTCGCAAAACTGCGAGAAGCCGTGCACGATTCACTGATAACCACTGTGATGATTTTCATCATCGTCGCAGGGGCTAAGGTTTTTTCTTACGCCATTACTTTGTATCTGATTCCGCAATCGATCAGCAGCTTTCTCACTGAAAACATCTCAAACCCGACGATTTTTATTTTCGCGGTCGGGCTCGTGTTGTTGATTATCGGCTTTTTCCTCGAAGCACTTTCCATGATGCTGATTATGGTTCCGGTGCTTTTCCCTGCGCTTGAAGTCATGGGAATTGATCCGATCTGGTTCGGCATCTTTTTCGTCGTCCTGATCGAGACAGCGCTAATCACTCCGCCGGTCGGATTAAACCTGTTTGTCCTTCAAGCTGTCGGAAAGGCGCGCCTTGAAGAGGTTATTCAAGGGGCCATCCCTTTTGCGTTCATCATGTTAGCGACGGCCGTGCTGTTGTGGTTCTGGCAGGATTTGGCGCTTTGGATTCCTTACAAGCTGTTCTGACGGAACAAGCGGCGCACTCAATTGGTTCTTACAAACTGCCATACCGGGATACAGTCAGGCCGAAACGGTGCCATCCTCCAGTGAAGGTTCCGTCTGGGGTTTCGTATATGGCCTCGGATCGGCGAAGTTACTCAAACTGAATTATGACCGCTTCAAAGTCCTGATCGCTTGTGACCCTGGTGTGGTGACCCTTTCCCACTTTGTCTTCCATGTGCCACACGTCGCCGGGGCCGATGTCACGATAGTTTCCATCACTTGCAGTGACGCGGATTGTGCCTGCAAGGCATATCAGCCTTTGCGCCACCGGGGTCGGATGGATGGGCTCGTTCCAACCGGATCGAAGCCGCAGGAACATTGTCTGTTTGACGCGCTCTGGCTCGGATACCTCGATGGCCTGCGCGGGCGGGGCGAAACTCCGTTCCTCGAGGTTGACGTCAATGTCATCCCAATGGCTTTCGCCAGCAGCATCGGCATAAAGCTTGCAATACTTCACGGTGAACGTCCTTTCGGCTTTTTGCAGCGGTAAACCTAAGAATGATCGGTCGCGTTAGTCGTTACTTGCGGGCCTAAAGCTGTGACCCGATCGGTAAAATACTCAGAAAACCAGAGACGATGTGATCCCAGACCGACCCTGTGGGCTCGGAATTGTATTCCAGTATTTCCCCGTCCGGTCCTCGTGTTCTCCATTTAAGCTGGCCTGCGCGTTCCAACGTCACCTGGTAGGTGTAGGCGGGCAGGGCCGCGTCCAATGCACCCATCGTTTGAACGGCCATCGCGGGAGAGTCGATCAGAATGCCCATTTCGGTATTGATGTTCACAGACCGCGGGTCCCAATTGAATGAGCCAACAAAGAGGTAACGGTCGTCGATGGCAAAAGCCTTGGAATGCAGGCCGGATCGGGATTGTGCCCAGTTGATACCGCGACGCTGAACCTGATAGGCGTCTGGCCGCAATTCATAAAGCTCAACACCACCGCGCAGCAACGCTCTGCGTTTCTTGGCGTAATGGGCATAGACCGGCACGACGTCGTTCGACCCTAAGGAATTGGTCACGACTTTGACGTCCACACCGCGATTTTCCAACTCGGTCATCCATCGGACGCCATTGTTGCGCGGCACGAAATAGGCCGAGATGATATTTACCTCGCTGCTGGCAATTTCAAAATACGGCAGCAATTGCGATGCAAGAATGGGGTCGGACGTTTCAACGCCCGCAGCTTTTGAAGGCGGGTCAGCATACAAACGCGCGGGGACCCAATTCAGCCGCAGCGCGCCGTCGGCAAAATTCTCTTGCGCGGATTTCCTGAGCGCAGCGCCGTACTGGGTCTGTTTTGCTTCCTCCACCAACTCATTCAGCCTTGTGCGCGCATCGTTCAGGTCAAACGATTCCGGTTGTCCAACAACCACGCGTGCGGGAACGGCAAATTCACTGTTCCAATAGGCGTCAAAGCTCTGGGAAACCTCATTCACGACGGGGCCTGCCGCCAGCACGTCCAGATCGGCATAGTTCATTTCTTCCCGGGCCAGGAAATACTCGGCCCCGATGTTGCGCCCCCCGACGATCGTGAAGGTGTTGTCTGCGGTCATGGATTTATTGTGCATCCGGCGATTGATGCGTTTGATGTCTGTCAGGCCCGCAATCAGCAGGCTTTGATCCCGCCAAAAGGGATTGAAAAGCCGGATCTCGATATTCTCGTGATAGTCCAGCGCTGCGGTCATAGCGTCGTAGCTGGACGTGTCCATGTCATCTAAAAGCAGCCGGACACGAACGCCCCTGTCTGCCGCCTGCAAAAGGCTGGCTGCAAACAGGTGGCCCGTGGGGTCATTGTGCAAAAGGTAGTACTGCGCGTCGATGGTATGCTCGGCCGCAGCGGCCAGCAAAAGCCTTGAAACCAGCGCTTGTTCCCCATCACTGATCAGTTTTACCCCGGACCGCCCATCCTTGGGATCGCCAAGCCGGTTGGCTGCGCGCACAAGGGCGCTGTTTGCGGGGGTCGCAAAGGACGACGAAACAGACTTTTCATAGCTGCGCGTTTTGGGGGCGCATGCAGCAAGAGCCAGCGTACTGCACAGACAAACCACGACGGCCCATGGCTTCATCGACATTCTCCCCCCATTCTATCTCAGGTGACTACGCTTGTAGGGGTGATTGCAAGTTTGTTTCCGTATTCACCGGGTCGTTTCTCAAGCCTGTGTTGTTTGGGCGAAACCCCAAAAGGGCCCGCGCAGGGGTGTTCGCTGACCGCGTCGTTTTAAATTGAAGACGGAGTCTCGGATACTGAGGTTGAAGGGGTGTCGCCGGGTTTTGCAGGTCCGATCGGCCCCCAATTCTGATCATAAAGCACCTAACTGGTTCAAGGCACCTGCGCCGTCCCACAAATGGGTGACGATTTTCAGGTTCGGGGTTTGCGGCTCAGCAACCCGTATTTCATGGCCCAGGATCGGAATGAACGACGTTTGCGTCTTTCCGATTTCACTGCACGCTTGGACTGTGCGCCGCCCTGTCGGTTGAATTCGAACACATCAATCACCTTCTCGGCACAGCCGCAGGCTTCGCCCATGCCAACCTTGGCAAAGTAGAATTTCTCGAAACTATCCCGGTTTTTCATGGCGAGCCTCCTGACGTGATTGAACCCGTTTTGGGGGAAAACTCCAAATCACATTCCGGATGGTTGTTGAAAACGCCACGATGACCGGGTGTTTCCAAAATGCAAGCCATCAGATTTCGTGACCGCGAATTTGTTGTTTTCGTTTTTCGTAAACTAAGACTGGGTTACGGTTCGCTTAACGTCTAGCGCGTCTACAAGGATGCGCTTGCCGGCCGACAACATACGACAGGCGAACCTGCGATTGAAAAGACTTGTTGCGTACACACTGCCATTGTTCTGTGGTTTCGCCGCGTCGACCAACGCGCAAAACCTGGATCCAGACGCCTCGGAAACCGCCGCCCGGGCCGCTCTTGCGGTGCTGAGTATTGCCGCCACACCGAACGAAACACTGTCGTCCCTATCCTTTCTGAGCGCAGCCGGTGACGCGCGAAATCTGCGGTCCACACAGTTGCGCGGCGGGTTCAAACCATTGGACAACGGCCTGTATCTGGAAGGTCAGTTCGCCTATCAGAACTATAATCCGGTGGTGATATTCCCCGAAATCGGGTCTGATACCGAACTGGATGTGAAATGGTCAAGCATCGCCGCGACCCTTGGTGTCGGATGGGAATTTCCGCTCACAAATGATTGGCACATCCGGCCAGCCGCGCATCTGTCCCTTGGCCATGTCACAACGGACGCCGTGTTTTCCGACTTCCCGTTGTTTCCGACCCGCTCGAACGGAGTGGGCGAGGTGGATGGCAATCTGAACGCCTTTGGCTTCGGCGCGTCCCTGAGTCTTTTTCGCGAGGCACAGTTCGGCCGTTGGCACGCAGAATACAAACTGCGCCAAACATTTCTGGAGTTTCACCCGATAGACGAACCCGAGGTTGGGAATGCGCGCGCAAACTCGAATCAGACCACGTTGTTTTCGCGCTATCGCTATCCGCTGGACAAGGTCAAACTACTGGGCAGTCCGTCAAAGCTGGTTTTGGACGGGGGTGTTGTCCTCTATCACGGCGACAGCGCGATGGTGTTGGATACGGATTGGCTCGCGACGGTAGGTGTCGGAATTGAGGTCGATACCACAAAGATCGGGTTGCCCGCCGTCGAGGGCGCGCGCGTCATGCTGAACGGCGTTATCGCGGATTCGTTTTCGGGGTTTTCGGTCGGGTTCGGGGTTCGGTTCTGAACCTGCCACCAAAGGAGAAGGGCGCAGAAAACCTGCGCCCTTCTTACTGCTCTGGTTTTTGCCCAGATTATTTCCAGCCGGCTTCGTTAAAGATCTTTTGCGCTGTCGGCAGGTTTTCGGCGACGTCGGACAGGACGACCTCATCCGCTTTGAACTCACCCAGCGATTTCACCGAGTCCGCAAGCGCGACGCCTTCAACCGCGGGGAATTCGTCATTCCCGGCCGAGAAATATTGCTGGGCGCTGTCGCTTGCCAAATATTCGAGGAAGAGAACGGCATTCTCTTTGTTCGGCGCATTTGCAGCCACACCTGCACCGGACAGGTTCATATGCGCGCCATAGCTGTCCTGGTTCGGGAAGACCCAACCGATTGCATCGATATCGGCCGAGACGCCTTTTACATCTTTGCGGATTGCGCGAGCAAAGTAATAAGTGTTTGAAACCGCGATGTCGCATTCGCCGGATACGATACCCCGCAGCTGATCGGTATCACCGCCCTGTGGTTCGCGGGCCATGTTGGCCACGATGCCTTCGGCCCAGGCCTTTGCTGCTTCGGGGCCTTCATGGGTGATGATCGACGCCAGAAGGGTCTGGTTATAGGTGTTGCTGGACGACCGGATACAGACCTGCCCCTTGTATTCGGGCTTGGCAAGATCGGCATATGTCGCTGGAGGGTTAGCGACGTTTTCCTTGTCGTAGAAAATGATGCGACCACGTTGCGAGAAGCCGAACCATTCATTGTCGCTGTCCTGAAGGTTGTTCGGGATGCGTTCTTCAAGAACGGCGGTTTCGATCGGTTGCAGAATGCCGGCATTCTTGGCCCGTGAAAGGCGCGAGGTGTCGACTGTCAGCAGAATATCCGCGGGCGAGTTCGCGCCTTCGGCTTCCATCCGCGCGATCAGCTCATCGGCTTTGCCTTCGATGCGGTTGATGGTGATGCCAGTGGCCTTTTCGAAATCACTGTACAGGTTTTCGTCGGTGTCATAGTGGCGCGAGGAATAAAGGTTCAACTCACCCTCGGCAGCGGCAGAAGTGGCAATCAGGGCCGACAATGCGGCGGCGAAGCAGGTAGAGGATTTGAGCATCATAACTCCCAACATTGAAATGTGCGGCGTAGTAATCCGACTGAAATTGTCAATTAAACGATTCCCGAGTGGATGCAAGGAAATCTGACAAAATTAGTTGGTCAAATGGTCGCTATTGTCCGGTGGGGGCAAGATGCGGAAAGTACGATGCAGAAAAAGTTGGTGGGTAGGATTGTTAAGGGTCCAATGTGTGAATTGGATTCTACGCTGTGAGTGCACGCCGCACCAAACATGCTGCAACTGCGTAGTTCTTGGTCCCGCCATGCAAGGAAGAAGTCAGCCATTCGGACTGCGTGCCGCGATTTTAGAACCGCGAGTTCACACAGCGCGCAGCATTGCCACCATTGGCCATTTTCAAACAAAAAGCCGCTCTGCGGTGTAATCCGAGACATTGCCAAGCTAACTGAGCTCGCGAAAACGTTTTAGTCGAACCACGATACGTCCCAGTTGGGCGTCTTTGTGTTCTTCAAATCACCGGTCACGCCCGGTGTTTGGCCAGTTCACTCCAACACAATTCAAGAGCAGCCGAAGTGTTTTGGGATTTGCGCGCCGCGCAGATGTTCCATGAAAGGCTCTGTTTCATCGACACCGGTTTGATTTTCTTTGTGCTGATCAGTTCTGCGAAAGTGTCCGGCATCCCTCCTACGATATAGTCTGGCTCTGCCAATAATCCGGTCAGAAAGTTGTAGTCGTCGCATTCAATATTCGGCTGGGCATTGACCTTATTGACCGCCTCGGTGTTGCCACCAAGTGACTTTATCAGGGTCGCTCTCCAGTGTTTATGAAGATGCGGTGATGCAAAGGGAAAGTCGAAAACACCTGCCATTGTTTGTGGGCCGCGTTGGTGAATTTCATGATCGGGGTGCGCAACAAACTGAATTTGCCGTTTTTCCATCACCATGATTTCGACATTGTCGGCATCCGGTGTGTAGGTCAGATCGCCCAGAAACACATCGAACTGCCCCGCTTGCAACAAGTCGAGCGGACGCGCGTAGGCGCTCACCAGTATTCTGAATCGAAGGTCGGGCATTACCTGCCGCACAGATCGCAGGACGGGCACGATCAGAGATCTTGTGGTCAGAGGCCCGCAACCGATCAGCAAAGTACCAGGTCCGGCGTCACGCAAACTGGCAACACGCGTCGCATAGCGATCCAGGTCTTGCCGCAGAGCCTTAGCGATGGGCAAAAACTCCTGCCCCGCCCGCGTCAGCGTACTGCTGTTGCGCCTTCGATGAAACAGCACGAGCCCTGCATGGTCCTCGGCTTGCCCAATATAGCGGGAAAACGACGCGTTGGAGGCACCCATCACGCGGGCCGCGTGTTGGAAGCTGCCAGTTTCAGCCAAAGTAAGAAAGGCGGTTAAGGCGTTTTCATTCATCGAGCGGTCAATTTCATCTCAGTTATCGGTTTTTAACTTTCATAATGTGAAATCCTAGTAAAGCTCTGTTGCAGCATTAAAGTTTCGACCGTTATCCCTGATGAACCTTCCGATATTTCCATCATCGGTATCGCCTTCCACTTCCGCAGAGGTCAAAATGTTCAACCTTCGATCCATTGCGTTTTCGGCAACGGTGACCACAGCTTCGGTCTGTGCTACGCCTGTTTTGGCCGAAACCGACCAACCCAATATCCTTGTCATCATGGCCGACGATGTGGGGTGGGCCAGTCTTGGCAGCTATCATCAGGGGGTTAAAAGCATCAAAACCCCCAATCTCGATCAACTGGCAGCGGATGGCATGCGCCTGACGGATTATTATGCTCAGCCAAGCTGCACGGCGGGGCGTTCGGCCTTTATCACCGGGCAGTTGCCGGTTCGTACCGGGATGCATACCGTCGGCCTACCCGGAGACCCCGAAAAGGGTCTGAGTGATGACGATCCCACCTTGGCCAACATGCTGAAATCCTTGGGTTACACGACCGGCCAATTCGGTAAGAACCACTTGGGCGATATGAACAAGTTTCTGCCAACAGTGAAAGGCTTTGATGAATATTGGGGTTGGCTCTATCACTTGAACGCGATGGAATACACGTCTGACCCGGACTGGCCCAAAGATCAGAAATTCAACGACACTTTTGGTCCTCGGAATATCATCCACGCCTATGCGACAGATACGGTTGATGAAACGGTAGACCCGCGTTGGGGTCTGGTCGGCAAGCAACGCATCATCGACGATGGCCCCGCTCCGCCTGAACGGCAAAAGACGCTGGATGACGAAGTGACGGCCCATACACTGGGCTTCATCAACCGCGCGGTTGAAAGCAACACTCCGTTCTTTGTTTGGATGGCACCAGCGCGTGCGCATGTCTGGACACACCTGAGCCCTGAATACGAAGCCATGCTCGGCGATGGGCGTGGGCTGCAAGATGTGGTGATGAAGGAACTTGACGACAACGTAGGAAAAGTCATGGCTCGGCTGGAAGAACTGGGCGTTTCCGACAATACGATTGTTGTATTCACGTCCGACAACGGCCCCGAAACCATGACTTGGCCCGACGGGGGAACAACGCCGTTCCACGGTGAAAAGGGCACGACCTGGGAAGGCGGTTTCCGCGTGCCTGCCATTATTCGCTGGCCCGGGAAAGTTCCCGCCGGAACCGTGAGTAATGGCATCTTTGCCGGGCTCGACTGGATGCCAACCCTGGTCGCGGCTGCTGGTGGACCGGATGACTTGCCGGATGCTTTGTTAGAGGGTCACGAAGGCTATCAGGTGCATCTTGATGGTTACAATCAGTTGTCGTTCTTGACCGGCGCAGGCGACAGCAGTCGCGAAGAAATCGTCTACTACGAGGGGCCGGACCTGCAGGCCGTACGTCACGGTGACTGGAAAGCGCATTTCACAATTCAAACCGAAGGGTGGGCTGGACCCAAAGAGGAACTGAATGCTCCGCTTCTATTCAACTTGCGCCGTGATCCTTATGAAAAGGCGGCCGAGGAGTCGGGGATGTATACCCGGTGGATGGGCAACAAGATGTGGGCCTTTGGTCCTGCGGCTAAGATCGTTCAGAACCACCTGTCTACGTTCAAGGACTATCCTCCGCGGGGATCGGACGTAACCAATCAAACTCATGTGGAAGAACAAATCTCGACCGAAGGCGGGATGTCACAGTAAAACAAACAATAGTCGGGAGGCATCCAATTGTGCCTCTCGATCTTCTTAATCGAGTACTTGAAAACACCTGCGCACGTGGGTCCGCTTTGATACTTTGCTCGGGCACTCGTGTATGCCGCAGCGTCAAAAAGTCTGGGCTCGACGCCAATGTAGGAGCAATCGTGACATCGATTCGACCGCCCCAACCTCGCTCAGCTTTGGATCGGTTCTTACAGCACGCGTTCACTCCGACGGGCGAAAGCCTCAAAAATCTAACGCAAGACCGGAATCCTTCGCGCTGTGCAGCTTTTGCTGGGTCACACGAAAGTCGACAGCCGGGGCGCTACCCAGGCATTGAACTGGAGGGCGCGTTGAGCATCCGGCAACAGTCGGCGAGCGGCTCCGCCATTCCAGAACGGTTCTTTATCTTCTGTGCGTCATTGGGCCGTTTTGAGCCCAAAGTGTTGACAGCAATGCATCCTTTGAATGTCTGCTTCAAAGTATCCTATAAGCCATCTACTGTGACAGCGAGACGAGTTAACTAGCTATTGAAAGCGGCAAAATGCGTAAACCACAGGGTCGCCTTACTGACGTGTTTAGCCTTCCCAAAGATGAGACCGGTCAATCTCGGACAGTCCTCATGTTGGACCAGCTTACCCATGTTCCGGAAGCGGGGGATTTGCTAAGAGTGGCCGAATGCAACCTGTCGATTGCACAAATTGACAAACAGCGGACACGAAGCTGCTTGACGGGATGGAAACTGTCTGGTCGTGGCAGCATCGCCGTATTGGCCAACGAACCTGCTGAGGAGCTAAGTTCGTTAGTGAAGCGCCCAAATCGACTTTCGGTCACTTGGACCCCAAAAGCCGAATTGCCTTGGCACTTTAAGAAAGATGACTTGCCTACGTTTAAACGCCTAAACGAAGATTGGAACGCCCACCCAAACGATGCGAGCCTCAGCCTCGAACAAAAAGGTCAGACACTTCTGACGCGTGTGAAGCCAAATCACTACGTTTACCGTCAGTACGAGAATGTCCCAGAAATCACTGTTCGCTTTGAAGGGTGCGCGTTGTATCGCGTTACGCCCATAAACGACGAGGGATGGTATCGAGGGCAGTGCCGTTTCAGCGGCCTTGCGCCATCATGGGGAGAATTCTACGAAATTTCAGGCAATACACGAGATAACATGGACCCTACTCCTTGGATCAAGATGGAAGGAAACGGATCACGCCATTTTCATTTCTACCTGAGAGATCAAACTCTGGAAGTCAAAGCACAAGACTGGGCGCTGAATGATGTATAGCTGACGTTCGTGGCAATACTTCGAACGGCAACTCTGTCCCGCATAGCAGACATTAACACCGCAAACAAAAAAAGCCGCGCTCGAAAGCGCGGCTTTAAAATTCGGTAGAGTGCAGTTCTTAGCCCTGGCGAGCTTTAAACTTGCGCTGCGTCTTGTTGATCACGTAGACGCGGCCTTTGCGACGCACAACACGGCAATCACGGTGCCGGTTCTTGAGCGAGCGGAGCGAGTTCTTGACCTTCATGGGTCTGTCTCCAATCTGCGGCGCCTTCATCAAGGACGTGGCCAGCGCCTGGGTTTGCGGGTGTCCCGGGTCAGACCCGAAACAGTGAATAGATGGTGGGCGGTACAAGGATCGAACTTGTGACCCCTTCGATGTCAACGAAGTGCTCTACCGCTGAGCTAACCGCCCACTTAACCTTTGCGGTGCCCTGCCCCATAACGAAATGGGGCGCGGAACCCCGCGCCGGTAGCGGGGTCTATAAAAGGAGTCGCAAAGGGGTTCAAGGGGTTTGGTAGAACTATTTTCCGGTCTATGTTCAATGCGAACAAGGAGTCACCATGAAGAACGCTGCTTACGTATTGGATATGCCCGTCAAGCGCACGTCTTGCGTTGTATTTTCTTCTCCTCACAGTGGCCGGAACTACCCCGAAGCGATGCTGAACCGGACGGTTCTGAGCCAGAATGTGATTCGATCTTCGGAAGATGCATTCGTGGATCAGTTGTTTTCCGCAGCGACTGACCATGGTGCGCCCCTAATATCCGCAACAAAATCAAGAGCCTACCTGGATCTTAACCGCAGTGCTGAGGAGTTGGACCCGGCTTTGATCCAGGGCGCGCGCCGCCACGGCCATAACCCGCGTGTCGCTTCGGGGCTGGGCGTGATTCCCAGGGTCGTCGCCAATGGGCGCGCAATCTATCGCGGGAAGCTGACGATGGATGAGGCGCGTCTGCGCATCGACACCTGCTGGCGTCCTTATCATGCGCGTCTCAAGTCGCTGCTGGCCGAATCGCACGCGGCTTTTGGTCAGGCCATTTTGATTGATTGCCATTCGATGCCGCATGAAGCGGTTTCGATGGCCAGTACGACCACGTCCCAGCGCCCGCAGATCGTGTTGGGTGACAGATTTGGCGCTTCGGCTTCGACCGAGATTGTGGACCGGATCGAATCCGCGTTTGCCTCGGCGGGTCTGATCGTGGCGCGCAACGCGCCCTTCGCCGGCGCATACGTTACGCAGACCTACGGGCGGCCAGGGCGCAATCAGCACGCTATCCAGATTGAGATCGACCGATCTTTGTATATGGATGAGGTCAAAATCGCGCCGAACGGCAATTTCGCAGCGTTTCAGGACATGTTGCGGCAGGTCATACGGGAAATCTCGGGTATAGGCCGCGATCCGTTGCGTCTGGCGGCTGAGTAACCTCAGCGCAAAGCCCGGCCTTTGACAATCGCATCCGTTCCGAATCTGCGCCGGATTTCATCCGTTGCGCGTTCCGCCTGAGACCGCCTTGACGCGTCGGGATCCAAAAGGTCTCCCGAGATGTCCGCCTGATCTTCGGGGCACAGATCGGATATTCCGCAACCCAACAGACGATATGGCCCTTTGTCGCCGACCTGATCGAATAGCCCACGTGCGGTGCGGTAGATGCGGTCCGCGATCTGCGTGGCGTCCCGCAACGAGACACGTCGGGTGATGATCTTGTGGTTTGCTTGTTTAAGTTTCAGGGTTACGACCCGTCCGGCCAGCCCTTTGGCTTTGGCGCGATCCGCAACTTTTTCGGACATGCGCCACAGATGCCCATCAAGGATGTCCAGGCTGGCTGTATCCTCGAAAAACGTGGTTTCGTTGCTGATCGACTTCATTGGCTCGTGCGAAGACACGCGCCGTTTGTCCTGACCGCGCGCCAGATGCCATAGCCGATACCCCATAGATCCGAAGCGGGCTGTCAGTGCCTCCTGATCCCAGCGTAATAAATCCGAGAAGGCGCGGATGCCGGCACGATCCAGCGATTCCTGTGCCGCCGGGCCGATCCCCCAGATCAAGCGCACTGGTTTATCGTACAGAAACTCGGCGGTCTCAGCTTTGCCTATCACTGAAAACCCACGCGGTTTGTCCAGATCCGAGGCGACTTTGGCCAGAAACTTGTTGTGCGACAGACCGATTGAGCCTGTTACGCCCAGCTCGTCCTTCATCCGCTTAACCAGTCTTGCCAGCATGGCTGCCGGTGGCGCGCCATGCAGCCGCTGCGTACCGGACAGATCCATGAATGCTTCGTCCAGTGACAGTGGTTCGATTACAGGGGTCAATTCGTCCATCATGGCTCTGATCTGTCGTGACACCTCGGCGTAGACCGACATGCGAGGCTTGATGACCACGGCGTCCGGGCACAGTTGCAAGGCTTTGAACATCGGCATCGCAGAGCGGACACCCCGAATACGCGCCACATAACACGCGGTTGACACGACACCGCGTTTGCCGCCTCCGATGATCACCGGTTTGTCGGCCAGATCGGGATTGTCCCGCTTTTCAACCGAGGCATAGAATGCGTCGCAATCCATATGCGCGATGGACAGGTCGAACAGCTCGGGGTGCGTCTTGATCCGCGGGCTGCCGCAGGAAGGGCAGCGCGCTTCCTGTTCCAGAATCGAAAAGCAGTCGCGGCATAAAGCGGGCATTACATTTACATCTCAGTTTTATGCGCTTTGTCATATCAGGCGTTACTGGCTAAAATTTATCCGGTTGGGCAACAAAGAGAAAGCGCTCATGCAGTTCACGGGGGCGAAGGTCGCGCTGTTTCTTGGACCAGACCTTTTGGTCATTCAAAGGGACGACAAGAAGGACATTCCATTCCCGGGCCATTTCGACTTTCCCGGCGGAGGGCGCGAAGGGTCAGAGACGCCGCTGCAATGCGTCAGGCGCGAAACACTGGAAGAAGTCGGGCTGCACCTCGCCAAGGCTGATTTTGTCTGGTCGCGCATGTATGGGCAAAACTGGTTCTTCGCAGCACACCGGCCACCCAGCGACGTCAACCTGATCAGGTTTGGCGATGAGGGGCAAGGATGGTGTTTGATGTCGCCGGATATTTACCTTGAGAATGCGTTGACGGTGCCGAATTTCGCGATCCGCCTACGTGACTACTTGGCCCAAGGTAGGCCGTCTTTTGACATGTGAGGTTTTCAGAAGAAGACCCCCCGCGATTGGCGGGGGGAGGTGACGGACCTCAGGAAGAGATGGTCCGCGGGGAGTATCACGTCCCCAGAATCGCGCAAATTCCGAGATTTAGATAGGACCCAGGTCACACAACGAAAACTCGCATATTTCATGTGTGTTTTGGGGCACAGGGACGATTTGGCGCGGAATTGGCAAAAAGTGACGTTGGGTCAACTGCTTGAGCCGCAGAAACCGTCAGAAATTGTCTGCGCGGACGCGACCACCCGGCATCAAGCCCTAAAAAATTTTAGCCTGCAATGCGTCGAGAATTAAGCCCTGTTCGGTGCTTTTGCCTGCGGTGAGGACAATTCGGCAAGGATTGCCTCGGCAGCAGCTTTAGGGTCGTCGGCCTGATAGACAGGTCGGCCCACGACGATGTGGTCCACGCCATCTGCGACGGCATTTGCGGGTGTAGCAACTCGTTTCTGATCGCCAAGCGCGGCACCTGCGGGGCGGACGCCCGGGGTCACGATCAGACGACCTTCGGCCTGGGGCAGGGCACGGATTAGCGCGGCTTCTTGCGGGCTGGCGATGACGCCGTCGGCACCAGCCTCAAGCGCGCGTGCAGCGCGTTCGACAACCAGATCCTGAACGTCGCCCTCTTTTAGTAGGCTGGCATCCAGGTCGTCGCGGTTCAGCGAGGTTAAGATGGTAACGGCCAAAATCTTGAGGTCTTTGCCAGCGGCCCCTTCTTTCGCGGCCCGAACCACATGCGGATCACCATGCACCGTCAGGAAATCCAGATCGAATTGCGCCAGCCCGCGAACGGCGTTTTCGACGGTGTTACCGATATCGAACAGCTTCATGTCCAGAAAGATGCGCTTGCCGTGTTCCTGTTTCAGTTCATTGGCCAAAGCCAACCCGCCACCGGTCAGCATCCCCAGCCCGATCTTGTAAAAGGAAACGCTGTCGCCCAGCTGTTCTGCCATTGCCAGACCCTGAAGGGCATTGGGAACATCTAGGGCTACGATCAGGCGATCATCGGACATGGTGCGGGCTCCTTTTTGGCAAACGTCTGCGTCCTAGCGGTTTCGGGCGGCCGTGTCCATGCAGCGCGCGCGTGATCGAGATCACGCAGCTTTGGCCGGACTGTGATATGGTGCCGATCATTCATAAGAATTTCTCGATGGGGGGACTATGAAACAGGTATTTAGTGTTGGGATACTTCTGGCCCTGATGGGATGTCAGGATATGCCATTGGAAAATGAGGCCGCGGATACGGTCATCAAATCCCCGACAAATGACAATTTGCGCCTGGTGGGGGGGTATCGTTCGACCGACGATGATTGCCAATTGACCGGCGAGACGTCTTTTACAGTCAATTTTCTGGATGATGCAGCAGACCTTGTTTCCTGCCCGACGGGCAGCGACGCCGCACAATCGTTGGTGGAAATGTACCCTGCACGCGAGGTCGCGCAGACGGGCGGATACAATGTCTACACCGTACCCCGACGATAAGTCTGAATCTGCGCTCCAGCCTCTTGAACGGGCAAAGATATTTCCCAGATTGAATGTGAGGCCCAGACCGACGCGTGCCGCCAAGCGGGCGCATCACATTCAGGGCGCTTAGGAAAAGGAGAATACTATGGACTTAAACAAGTTCACCGAGCGGGCACGGGGATTCGTGCAGGCATCGCAGACCATTGCGCTGCGTGAGGGGCACCAACGATTGATGCCCGAACACCTTTTGAAAGCATTGATGGATGACGATCAGGGGCTGGCCAGCAACCTGATCACACGCGCCGGCGGCGCGCCGACCCGCGTGGTCGAAGCACTGGACGCCGCGCTGTCAAAGATTCCGAAGGTCAGCGGTGATGCGAGCCAGATCTATATGGATGGCCAGACGGCCAAGGTTTTTGCCGAGGCTGAAAAAATCGCCACCAAAGCAGGCGACAGCTTTGTGCCGGTCGAACGCGTTCTGATGGCCCTGTGCATGGTGAAATCCAAGGCCAAAGAGGCGTTGGAAGCCGGTGCTGTATCCGCCCAAAAGCTGAATGAAGCGATCAATGACATCCGCAAGGGTCGCACGGCTGACACCGCATCGGCGGAAGAAGGCTATGACGCGCTCAAGAAATACGCGCGTGACCTGACCGAAGCCGCAGCTGAGGGCAAGATCGACCCGATCATCGGACGGGATGAAGAAATCCGCCGCTCGATGCAGGTTCTGTCGCGCCGCACCAAAAACAACCCGGTTCTGATCGGTGAACCCGGCGTCGGTAAAACCGCGATTGCCGAGGGCATGGCCCTGCGCATCGTGAACGGAGACGTGCCGGAATCGCTGAAGGATAAGAAACTGCTCGCGCTCGACATGGGCGCACTGATCGCCGGTGCGAAATACCGTGGTGAGTTCGAAGAACGCCTCAAGGCCGTTCTGACCGAGGTCACCGAGGCCGCCGGTGAAATCATCCTGTTCATCGACGAGATGCACACGCTGGTCGGTGCCGGGAAATCCGATGGCGCGATGGACGCCGCGAACCTGATCAAGCCCGCGCTTGCCCGGGGTGAGCTGCATTGTATCGGCGCGACCACGCTGGATGAGTATCGCAAATACGTGGAAAAAGACGCGGCCCTTGCGCGCCGGTTCCAGCCGGTTGTGGTACAGGAGCCGACTGTCGAGGACACAATCAGCATCCTGCGCGGCATCAAGGAAAAGTACGAGCTACACCACGGTGTGCGTATCTCAGACTCGGCTTTGGTGTCGGCAGCGACCCTGTCGCATCGCTACATCACTGATCGCTTCCTGCCCGACAAGGCCATCGACTTAGTCGATGAAGCGTCGGCTCGCTTGCGGATGGAAGTGGACAGCAAGCCAGAGGAACTCGATCAACTGGATCGTCAGATTTTGCAGATGCAGATCGAGGAACAGGCGCTGAAGCTCGAAGATGATGCGGCCTCCAAGGACCGTCTGGAAACCTTGCAAAAGGATCTGGCCGATCTGCAGGAGAAATCTGCCGAGATGACCGCCCAGTGGCAGGCTGAACGCGACAAACTTGCTGGCGCGCGCGATCTGAAAGAGCAGCTCGACAAGGCGCGCGCTGATCTCGAGATTGCCAAGCGTGAAGGCAACCTCGCCAAAGCGGGTGAGCTGTCTTACGGCGTCATCCCAGAGCTTGAGAAAAAGCTGACCGAGGCCGAAAATGCCGAAAGCAGCCAGATGATGGCCGAGGAAACGGTGCGTCCGGAACAGATCGCTTCGGTGGTTGAACGCTGGACTGGTATCCCGACCTCGAAGATGCTGGAAGGTGAGCGCGAGAAACTGCTGCGGATGGAAGACGATCTGCATTCCCGCGTGATCGGTCAGGATGCGGCGGTCACTGCTGTGGCCAATGCTGTACGTCGTGCGCGTGCGGGCCTGAACGACGAAGGCCGCCCGCTGGGCTCGTTCCTGTTCCTCGGGCCCACGGGTGTAGGTAAGACCGAGCTGACCAAAGCCGTGGCGAACTTCCTGTTCGACGACGACAACGCGATGGTGCGTATCGATATGTCCGAGTTCATGGAGAAACACGCGGTTGCCCGTCTGATCGGTGCCCCTCCGGGCTATGTCGGTTATGACGAAGGTGGTGTGCTGACCGAAGCCGTACGACGCCGGCCCTATCAGGTTGTGCTGTTTGACGAGGTCGAAAAGGCGCACCCGGATGTGTTCAACGTTCTGCTGCAGGTTCTCGATGACGGCGTTCTGACCGACGGTCAGGGCCGCACCGTGGACTTCAAGCAGACGCTGATCATCCTGACGTCGAACCTTGGGTCTCAGGCGCTCAGCCAGTTGCCAGAAGGTGCCGACAGTGCGCAGGCCAAGCGTGACGTGATGGACGCGGTCCGGGCGCATTTCCGGCCTGAGTTCCTGAACCGTCTGGACGAAACGATCATCTTTGATCGCCTAAAGCGGGCCGATATGGATGGTATTGTCGATATCCAGATGGCTCGTCTGCAGAAACGTCTGGCCGCCCGCAAGATCGAGCTGGTCTTGGATGGCGGCGCCAAGGAATGGCTTGCCGACGAGGGCTATGACCCGGTCTTCGGTGCACGCCCGCTGAAACGCGTTATCCAGCGTGCCTTGCAAAACCCGCTGGCCGAGGCTCTGCTTGCCGGTGAGATCAAGGATGGTGAGACCGTCCCTGTGACCGCAGGCTCAGACGGTCTGATTATCGGCGACCGGCTGGGTACGTCAGAGCGGCCCCGTCCGGATGATGCCGTGGTGCATTAAACCAAACAAAGGCCCGCCACACCGGCGGGCCTTCTTTTTTAAGTCACTTCAAAAGCAACTTGTTCAAGTGGGTCGCAGTTGAACAAGTGAGAAAGACGAGGCGTCCAAAGAATCCATAGGGAAATCCATCGTCTCTGGACCCAGGCCCAATTCGCTCAAGTATTTTTCGGTCCCTCTGCGCCCAAATATGTGCTCAAGCACAGAAAACCCTTGTTCAGACGCGTAGGCGCTGACCTCAGTGGGAGAGATGTTGAAACGAAAGGGTTCGCCGACTCCGGCCACCGCATTTCCGATACTGTCGACTTCCTTTTGCGCTTGCGACGTTGCGGCGGTTGACGCGTATGTCGTCAGAAAACGCGTTTCATTTGAACCATTCGACCGGATCATTGTGTAGACATCTGCAACTTCGGGCGGTGCTACATATTCCAGCGAAACCTCAGCAATAAAGACCGTGCCCAGTTCATGGTCGTAACCGAGCGACTGCAACTTATCGAGCGTTGTCTCACGAGAGAAATCAACCGCCGTATATCGAACGTTTGGTGGAACGCCAAAATTTGAACTGATCAAAGACCGCTTGGCTTCGATGGTCTCGGGGCGGTCGACCTCGAAAACCGGAATGTGGCTGTGACTGTTGGACAGCCTCAGACCCAGCGTATCAAGACCTGCGCCAAGTACTACGATCTGACGTGCACCATTCTTGATTGCAGTAAGCGCGCGGCTTTGCATGAATGTCTTGCGCCACAGGACCGACGCGACGAGACGGCGCGCCACTGAACGGTCATCGGCGAACTTGAGCACGGCATCCCAGTCGGTAGCTTGATCCAGGACCTCGGGCCCCTCGGTAGAACCGTTGCGAAACAGCTGCTCGGCAAATGGGTCATAGAATACACGCCGATATGTTGGGTTGCGGTTTACCAAGGCGCAAAAGGCGCAAACCCCAAGAGCGGTGCGGCTTAGGCCGGGAATGGCACTTTGCGGAACATAAAACATGAAAAGCTCGCTTCAATTGTCTGTATGACAACGTAGCCTGAATACCCTACCAATTGGCAGAGTTCAGATTATCCGGTCAAAGTCGCCAGTCTTTTGGAGATAAGGCCCGCCAGCAGGCGGGCCACTTCGTTCAAACCATTGCAAAAATGCGCGCAGGCCCGCCGGTGCCACCGGCATGTTTTGGCGCACCGATCACCAGCGTTGCGCCAGCCGCCGGTACGCGATCCAGTCCCGCGATATTCTCAATCCCGAAACGGCCCGTGGGCAGCCAAGCATAATGGGTGGCGAAGTCGGTCGATATGCCGTGGTCCAGGGACAGCGTGTCGGATGCGATCGAGCGTGCACCGGTCTCTTCGATCAGCATCATTGCGGCTTCGGGGTGGAAACCCGGGTAATGTTGTGCCTGACCGTCGAAACCGCGATACGCGTCGCTGTCAGCTTTGGCGGCCCAACCGGAATACAAGGCCACGCAAGCGCCATCCGGAATGTCTCCGTTGGCAGACATCCATGCCTTCAGGTCATCTGGTGTCAGCAGCGTATCGACATCCTCGGCTGCGCGGGCGGCAATGTCGACAACGCAAAGCGGTGCCACAAGATCGGACACGGGGATTTCGTCCACCGAAGCACCATCCGCTGAAAAGTGCAGCGGCGCGTCGATATGTGTGCCTGTGTGTTCATTGACTGTCAGGCGCTGCAGGTTAAAGCCGTGTTCGCCAAAATTGAAAACCTGTTCGGACGCGTACCCCGGTTCGCCAAAATAGGTTGGGAAATCGGCACTGATCGTATGGGTCATATCCTCGACCTTACCCTCACCAGCGGCGAGGGCGAACGATGCACTGGTGCCAGTTGCGGCAACAGCCACACCAGAGGCAGCGGCAGCTTTGAAGAACCCTCTTCTAGACAGCATACGGTCTTTGACCGCGTTCATCACGCAGATGTCACACATTCGTCTTCTCCCTTTAGTCTTGCCCGACAATCGGGTGGACAGCGGATCTAAGGGCCTGTTGGCCAATCCTGGCAACAAGACTGCAAGTTGCGTGAAGCAGTTGTAAAGATTGAAGGCCTTGGTGTACCGCCTAAATTGGGCGGGATGCGATCAACTTGGCGTGACAGGTATCAACGGTATTGCCGCAATTGGTTCCCGGGGATTGTCATAGGTAATTTGTATTTGATTTGGCGTGAAACGTTACAGTCTCTTCTCCCAATCGTGACGCATGTTGCCTTGGCGGTGTGGTATCAGCGGATTATCTGGAATCTCAGGCTAGCTTACCAAGGAGACTTAAATGGCGCATCGCTGGACCAATACACTGACACATGCCGACGTCACGCCACAGGCGGCGTTCTTGAACCGGCGGCAGGTGATGGCCGGCCTGGCAGGTGTGGGATTGGCGGGGCTAGCCAGACCGGCGGCGGCACAGGAAGTTCTGGAACCCAACACCTGGGAAGAGATCACCTCGTACAATAACTTTTATGAGTTCGGCACTCGCAAGGACGATCCCGCAAAATACGCGCATACTCTGGTGACCGAGCCCTGGAGCGTCACAATCGACGGTTTGGTCGACAAACCGGGTGACTATGATATCAAAGACATCATGTCCGAGATGACGGTTGAAGAGCGCATCTACAGATTCCGGTGTGTTGAGGCTTGGTCGATGGTGGTCCCGTGGAACGGGTTTGAACTGGCTGATCTGCTGAATATGGCTGGTGTGCAGGAAGGCGCCAAGTACGTGGCGTTTGAAACAGCATACCGTCCCGATGAGATGCCGGGCGTTCAATTTCCGATCCTCGAATGGCCCTACCGGGAAGGTTTGCGCCTGGACGAGGCGATGCACCCACTGACCATCATGGCGACCGGCATCTATGACAAACCCATTCCCAACCAGAATGGCGCGCCTCTGCGTCTGGTGGTGCCGTGGAAATACGGTTTCAAGTCTATCAAGTCTATTGTTCGCATCACCGTTTCGGATGTTGAACCGCCCACCAGTTGGAACATGTCCGCTCCGCGCGAGTATGGTTTCTATAGTAACGTGAACCCCAACGTGGATCACCCACGCTGGTCACAGGCCGCGGAACGTCAGATTGGCGGCGGTCTCTTTGCCAAGCGTATCCCGACGCTGATGTTCAATGGATACGAAGAAGAGGTCGCCGAACTTTACGACGGTATGGATCTGAAGGAATTCTACTAAGACCATGCAGACGCTGAATCAGATATTGCGCCGCATTCCGGTGTGGCTGGTCTACCTGTTGGGGGCGCTTCCGGCCCCTTGGCTGTTTTACCAGGGGCTGACCGGCGGTCTGGGCGTGGATCCGATTGAGGCTTTGGAACACCGGTATGGCGAACTGGCGCTTCAACTGTTGATCGTCGTGTTGGCAATATCGCCGCTGCGGCGATTCTTTGGGCTGAACCTGCTCAAGTTTCGCCGGGCGCTGGGCGTGCTGACCTTTGCCTATATCAGCCTGCATCTTTTGGTGTGGCTGGTGTTGGACGTGCAGCTGCCCAGTCAGATCTGGGCGGATATCTTGAAGCGTCCCTATATTACAGTCGGCATGGCAGCGTTTATCCTGATGATCCCGCTGGCGGTAACGTCAAACAACCTGTCCCTGCGCAAATTGGGGGCCCGTTGGCGCATCCTGCAGCGGCTTGTCTTTCCCGCCGCGATTCTGGGCGGGCTGCACTATGTTATGCTTGCCAAGGGATTTCAGATCGAACCGCTGGTCTACCTGTCTCTGATCGTTAGCTTGATTCTGCTGCGCATTCCGGTTTCCGGCCTGCTGACTCGGTTCCGCGCGGCCGATTCCGCCTGACTCAGTACCGAGTCTGTGGGTAACTCTGTCTAATACTCCAGATTCGCTGCCAGCTACTCTGTCGATCGCTTTGTTTGGAATAGTCGTCACTTATTAATATATTGTTTTTATGCAATAAATTAAGAAAATTCGGTTTTTCGTAAGTTTGTCCAATTTTCTGCTTGCGGACTTATGCGGTTATACTTAGAACCCCCTTCACCGGCGCTGCTGAGGCGGTGCTGACGGGTCGGAGAGACGGCCGGACGGGTTGGAGAGACAGCCGGACGC
>NZ_JBXWPD010000018.1:0-92105 GCF_059611225.1 Ruegeria sp. CDSA246
AATCAAACCAACCAGATGAGCCACATCCTCTCTTAGATCAGAGCGCCATCTGTCCCAAAATCCCTGACGACGGACACTTCACCGTCTTCTACTAAGTTCTCGCGGTCACTCAGAGAAATCAAATACTCTTTAACGCCAGACTCAGTGTCACAAATTTCAACTTTTTCAGAGAGGTCCTGACCCAAGGAACAGAACAGATCACCGGCATCGTCTAAGTAACCACTGGAAGCATCTTTCCAATCAACAGCAGCGGTCATATCAAGTAGATGTCTAACCCTTGTATTTTTGAATGCTGAGCCATCCAACTCAGGCAGGTATTCAGTGATCAACTTTTTTGGATCTAATTTCCCCGCCTCAACCGCCAACCCTGCTGCCATACCCAACACTGTCTTGGTGATAGAGTGAATGCGGTGGGACGTATCCGCCCTCATGCCATTGAAATACTTTTCAGCGACGAGTTTACCATCGTGATAAATCAAAAAACTATCGGTATGCGTTTGATGCAACCAATCTCTGATATTTTGTTCTTCATTATTGCTAGCCAAAAAAACTAAGTTTTCAAGCTCAGTTGGGTATGGGGCTTTTTCAAGAGTACGTACCCAATCTGACGGTGGAAATCGTGCTAATTCTCCAAAAACATTTGTCCCTTCAAATATCCATGGGCTTCTATCTACAGACTCAACGGTTTCATCCCAGAATGAACCAGCCTCTGCGCTTGCTGGTTCGGTAGGAGAAGTACGTGCCGCACCAGAGCCCAAAAGAGCTATAGCAATAGCGGATGTCACTAACAGCTTTTTAGCATTTCTTTTCATTTTAGGGGATCTCCGCAGGATTAGGTAATGTCTAAGCAATCCAGCTATGCTTCAGCTCTGGTGTCTAGCTTCTTGTGCCTGGGCCGCGGGGCGGTCAGACGACTGCGACCAGTCTTCTGGTAGGACAGCATAGTAGTCGCAAGCGCCGGTTGGCTGATACAAGTGCGCTAGTCGCCTCATGCAATGCCCGCTTCGTCCGGATCTCGGAGGATGTAAAGCTCGTAATGAAGGTCCGCTTCGTGCGAGACCGGTCATCATCAACCGTTGAGCCTAAGGCGGCTTTGTCCGCTCACCGCCATTAGCCGTCTGGTTTCCAACGTCCGGTGTCGGGTGGCTGAAAAGGGGAATTTGCAGCCATCCGCATTTTTGCTCCAAAAGACCGCGGTCAGCCCAAAGCGGAAGTTCACTCGTCTAAGGCGAAACAAGTGGTTTTGGACGATTTTGCATTAGCCTAATCCCAAGTAACAGAGATAAACAACCAAACGCCAATCCCCCTGCGAGGGCATTTGCAATGAAAACACCACCAAATAGGGATATCGCTGTTCTTCCTGCCTGCTCGATAGATGTGCCCGCTACGATAGATACCCAGTCTTGCAGGTATAATGCGAACAGGACCGAGAACCCCACGGGTGAAATGATGAGCGCTGTACCGAGAGAGGCCAATCCTCGCCCGAAGACAGCCCGCAGTGTTGACCCTTTCAAAACTATTGCGGCTGTGAAAGCAAAAACAACAAATGCAGAAAGCAGGACTAGCAACATGTCCACAATTGGAGCGAGGTCTTTCGTGACCGTCCCTGCTAGGGCCGAGGTGAAGGGCAATAGAACAAAGGTAGCAAGCCCTGCGGCAAGGTGCCCGGTGAACAATTTTGGTAACTTGCCAGACGAGCGTTTGTCGCTCCGGTTTTTTGGCTTAGGTGGTTTGGGCAGATCCGGATCAATCTGATCCCACCGCACGGATATTGGTTTTGGACGAGAAAGCATAACAGCCCCCTTGGTTTGTTAAATTTGAGACGACCTAGCCAGCCGCTTGTTCTTGGGAATTTGGTAGGCCGGAACGGAGTTTCTTTCGGCGCTTGGACTGATATTTGCGTGATCTAGACATGCCGACGCGCGAACATTGGTGTCCTTGCCATCTCAAGTGATGAACATCCTGATTACGTAAGCGACAGTCGCTAGGCAAAAGACGCTGCCGAACCAGATCGCGCTGAACCAGAAAACTTGCTTTAGCAGTTTCAATGGTAGCTCTCCTCTGGATCGACCTTTCCGCGGAAAACCCAGTACGTGTAGGCGGTATAGGCCAGGATTATGGGCAACAGAACGACGGCCCCGACCAGAGCGAAGGCCAAGCTCTTATCCGGCGCGGCGGCTTCGGCAATCGTGAGGCTTGGGGGTAGCATATAGGGATAGAAGCTGATCCCAATGCCGATGAAGCAGACGACGAATAAGGCAATGGCCCAGAAGAAGGGTTGATAGTCTCTCTGTTCCCTCAGGCCGCGATCAAGCATCCATGCAATAACAGCAACGATAGCTGGCACTAGTACAGAGAAAACGATACCGGGCCACGAAAACCATCTGATCAGATAGACCGGATCTTGGAACGGGGTCAAAAGACTGATGAGGCCAATCAACGCGAGCGTCATTAGCATCAGCGGGCGGGTAAAAGAACGCATCTGGCGCTGTATCTCGCCCTTGGTTTTCATGTTGAGCCAGGTTGCTCCTAGCAAGGCATACCCGATCACCAAGGCCACACCCGTCGTGACAGAGAACGGCGTCAGCCAATCCCATTGTCCGCCTGCGTACAGCCGATCCTCGACCGGGATACCCTGGACCAGCGCGCCAAGCGCGATGCCTTGGCAGAGGGCGGCTACGGTTGACCCACTGTGAAACGCAACATCCCATAGCCAGCGCCCGCGCTCCGTTCGCCACCGGTATTCGAAGGCGACACCGCGGAAAACAAGCGCAAGAAGCATGATGATGACGGGCATGTAGATCGCGGGCATCACCACAGAATAAGCAAGCGGGAAAACGGCGAACAAACCTCCGCCCCCCATGACCAGCCAGGTCTCGTTACCGTCCCATACAGGCGTGACCGAGTTCATCATGACATCGCGATCTTTGTCGGATTTCGCGAATGGAAAGAGGATTCCAATTCCAAGATCGAAACCGTCCAGGATCACATAAGTCAGAACGGAAAAGGCAATGATACCGGCCCAGATTGTCGAGAGTTCAAGCATTACGCTGTCTCCGACAAAATAGAGATTTCAATGGGTTTGTGACTTTTCTGGAAACCTTCGACAGGTGGTTTCCCCATGAGCCGCAGCATGTAGAACGTGCCCGCTCCGAACACCGCGAAATACACAACGATGAAGGCAATCAGAGACGCGGCAACTGTAGGTGCATCCACTTGTGAGAGTGAGTCCGATGTCCGCATCAGCCCATACACAGTGTACGGTTGGCGCCCGACTTCGGTGGTGATCCAACCGGCCAGTACCGCCACGAACCCGCTGGGCGCCAACAGAACGGATGTCCGGTGCAGCCAACGATCTTCGTTGAGGCGGCCGCGAACCCGCAGAACAAGCGACCACAAGCCGATGCCCAGCATGGCAAAGCCGATAGCGAGCATAATGCGGAAGCTGTAGAACACAATCGCGACCGGGGGTTCTTCGTCGTCGGGGATAGTGTCCAGCCCTTCAAGCGGCGCGTTGGGATCATGTTTCAGGATCAGCGAAGATAGTTTCGGGATTTCGATGGCATAGTCCACGCGTTTTTCATCCTCGTTCGGAATGCCGAACAGGATAAGCGGTGCACCTTCGGGATGGCTGTCGAAGTGACCTTCCATCGCCATCACTTTCTGCGGCTGATGCTCCAGCGTGTTCAAACCATGAAGGTCGCCGGCAACGATCTGCAGAGGGGTGACCAGAACGGCCATCCACATTGCCATCGAGAACATTCGGGTGACCTCAGCCGTGCGATTGCGGCGTAACAAGTGCCAGGCCGCAACACCGGCCACCACGAAAGCAGTGGTGAGGTAAGCGGCAAGAACCATGTGTGTCAGGCGGTAGGGGAAGGACGGATTGAAGACAATCGACCACCAGTCGACGGGAATGAACTGCCCCAGTTCGTTGATGTCAAACCCAGCCGGGGTTTGCATCCAGGAATTGACCGACAATATCCACGTTGCCGAAATCAGCGTGCCAACGGCGACCATCGCCGTGGCCATCATGTGTAAACCGCGACCGACGCGTTCGCGACCGAAAAGCATTATGCCGAGGAAGCCTGCCTCAAGGAAAAAGGCTGTCATGACTTCATAGGCCATCAAGGGGCCGATTACGGGACCAGCGGTGTCCGAGAATGCGCTCCAGTTCGTGCCGAATTGGTAAGACATCACGATGCCGGACACGACACCCATCGCGAAGCCAACGGCGAATATCTTTTTCCAGTAGTTGAAGAGGTTCAGGTAGACCTTGTCTTTTCGCCATAGCCAGAGGCCATTGAGAACAGCCAAGAAGCTTGCCAAGCCGATAGAAAAGGCCGGGAAGATGATGTGAAACGACACGGTAAAGGCAAACTGGATGCGTGCCAGGGTTTCTGCGTCGAAGTTTGCGAATAGGTTCATTGCCGCTTCCTTAGGCATTGGGTTCCAAAGAGCGGCAGTGAACAGAAGTGTTTCGGCTGCCAACTCGTCGATGTCATTCAGATGAGTTGGATTTGGGTTGGTAGCTGTTTCAGTTCGTTTGGGTTCTGGACGGTTGTTTTTGGGTTTTGGACAAAACTCGGTTCGAGATGGGCGACTGAAATTTGAAACCGAGAACGCCGCGAACGTGTGGCGTTCGAAGGCCCAAAACAAAGTTGCCACCCGGCTCGATTACGAGCAGGATGGCAACCTCTCAGAAACTGTGCGAGTTCTGTGTGGGATGGTCAGTCACACAGCGTCTGGATGCTAACAGCGCATGCTGACCGGTCAGGTTTGTTCGGCGGTATTTCTCCTTTTTTTGTTTCGCTGGCGGTCGTGTCTTAGTCGTTCCAGTCTTTGTGTTCTTCTTTAAAGTCGTCGCGACGTTCTTGGGCTTCGTCTTGCGCGTCTTCAAAATTGTCCTTTTGGATCGCACCTCCTACGGCTCCGACCGCGGCACCAGCGGCCGCGCCACCTACGATGCTTTCGCCAGCGATACCGGCGACAGTGGCACCGACAACCGCTCCTTTGATCGCTTTGTCGGTGACGTAGTCAGCATGGGCTGTAGCAGCCATGGTGATCAGAAGTGCGCCTGAGATCGGGGCGATAAAGAATTTCTTCGAGGTCTTCATAGGGTTCATCCTTGTTCTGGGTTAGCAACCACCGCGGCTGCTGTGTGCCATTGAACTAGGTGACCTGACGGCCTGCTTTCTTTTGGAGACGGGACAAGGTTTTGTGGATCTTGGACATCTGGGCGCTTTCTGGATTGCATGGACCAGAAAAAGCTACCGGCCCGTTTTACGGAACCTTGCCGGCGTTTCACCTGTCCACCGTTTGAACGCTACTGAGAAAGCAGCCTGATCGGCGAAACCGAGCATAAAGGCCACGCGGGCGACGCCCTCGCCGCTACGAAGCATCCGCTTGGACAGGTCGCACAACACCCCTTCCAGTAGTGCCTTGAAACTTGTTCCTTCAGCCGACAGATGCCGGGTCATGGTACGCCGCGTCAGTCCAAGCTCTCCGGCTATATCGTCGCCGTTTGGTATCGGTCCGGGAAGACGCTCCCCGAGCATGTCCACAATGCGGTCGGACAGACTGCGGACTGCATCAGGCTGAGCCTTCAGTTGCTCTTCTCCGTGCCTGCGTAAATGCCCTAATAAGGTGGGATCTGCCGTTGGTATCCGAAAACTCATGCCGTTTGAGGGCAGAGCCAGGGCGTATCCGGACTTGAAGCCTAAGACTTCACATCTCGCCAAATCGGCCAGTAGCTGGCAGTGCTCGGCATCGTCCGTTTCCAACTCAATCGAGATCGGGGCAAGGCCGCCAGAGGTGATTTGTTGCACTCGCTTGTAAAGGCCGAAAATCAGCATTTCGCGATGGCGAGGATATTGATGCGCCGGGATAACACTGCTCTCCAGAGTTATCTTTGGCTCGTTGGGCGCCCCGACCACGTCAAGACGCAAGTCAGGGTCTTGCATTGCATAAAAGCGCTGCGTCAATACCAGCGCGTCTTCCACCGTTTCGGCAGCCCGCACGATGTAAGCCAGAAGTGTTCCGGGACCTTGTGCCGAAAGCCCGACCCGAGCGGCGAAGGTCTTGTCTTCCAAAATACGACACGCGGTTTCCACAGCGCCTGCTTCATGTAGCAGCTCGACAGTGGCGTCGGGGCTGTCGACGATATCAGAGGGTGCTCCCGCCATTTCCAGGACTTCAGGAAACGGAACCCGCGCGCCGGGCTCTTGCGAATAACGCAGCCCTACATTTTGCAGTCTATAAGCGCTGATGCGTGGCACTTTTGCGTCCTCCCCTGACTTGCACGCAACCTCCTGCAGTCACTGCAATTGTCCAGAAGCCAATAACAAATGTCCAGAACCCTCAGGATCGCGGATGCGATGACGGTTAGGTCCGGGTCATCAGAAAGGAAACGACCATGATCTACTTCGCAAGGTACTACCGCGTACTGAAGGCAATCCAAGACTCCGCCAAACAAGAGTGGTCCGGGGGGAACATCCACGGTCTGCGCTCATTGGCGCTTGGCGAAAAAACAGCGAACGGACGTCGCTGGGATCCCCCCTATGTCCCGCAGGAACAGCCCTCAGAACCATCTCAAAATCAGACCGAGAACTGAATTTCCACAGACACCTAAAATCTTCACACGCAGCACGGCTGCGAAACAAAAGGACCTGAAAAATGAAACCACCCGCGTTCCTGATGGCCCCTATACTTGGCGTCATCTCAACTCCTGCCTTCGCTGCTGGCGGCGATCCGAGATGGTGGGTCGCGCCCAATCAGACCGACACCTATGCTTGGGTCAGCCTGTTTGTCCTCTTCCTTGCGATCCTACTGGTAGTACACCTCTATGCCCGCTTTGAACGCTATACCGAGCGCAAATCAATCGGCACTCCGCTGCGCACAACTATTCCGGTGATGCTTACCATAGCCTTGGCGTACGAATTGATGCCCGCGCTCAGCCACTTCAGCATTCTGCTGCCAGGCGCGCTGATCCTGACTGCAATCGCCCGCGACTTCATGTTGTGGTGGCGGCCTTCGACAGAGGAGCTGGTAAAATGATTGAACTGCTCGTCACATCTTTTCCGTTTGTCCTGCGGGTGATCTACCTAAAATGGCGCGGGATTCCAGTCACCCTGTACAACGTTCACCGAGCGCTCTTCATGTGGTTCGTACTAGCACTGATCGTCTTCTTTGCCGTGTTCTACTACTACCCAAAATCTTACACAGGTCTTGTGCCATTCAGAACTGTTCCGGTCGTTGCTGAGAACGGTGGAACAGTAACAGATATCTACGTAAAGGGCGGTGATCGTGTAGAACCGGGCGATCCGCTGTTTGCAGTCGAGAATGCGTCGGAACAAGCTGCAGTAGATTTTGCAACCCGTAAAGTTGAGGAGATAGAAAGCGCGAAACTGGCAGCTGAATTGCAGGTCCAAACTGCTCAGGCCGTGGTGGATGCCGCAGTTACCGCCAGAGAACAGGCTGAGCTGGTGCTGATGGATCACGAGGCACTTCAAGCAAAGGGCTCTGCAGCATTTCAAGTGAGCCAGTTGGAACGCGCCCAGGCAACCTTGAGTACTCGGGAAGCAGAGGTTGAGGCTGCGGAAACGCAACTTGGTGTGGCACAAGTCCAAGCTAGTGCCGTTCTGCCTGCCCAACTTGCATCGGCGCGCGCGTCGTTGAAGCAGGCTCAGGTGGAACTGTCAAAGACATTGACGCTCAGCTCTGTCGACGGTGTCGTTGAACAGGTCACCCTAAATGTCGGATCACGCGCAGCGCAAGCCGCGATGAGCCCGGCAATGCTAATTGTACCCGACCGCAAAGAAGTTGAGCGAGGACGTATCGTCGCTGGCTTCTCGCAGGTTTCTCGCACTGAATTGTACGAAGGTATGGCGGCGGAAGTGGCGTGCGAAAGTAACTTCAACATCTCGATGCGCAATACCGTTCTTCCTGCAAGGATCGTACGTATTCAGGAGCAGATTTCTTCCGGTCAGCTAGCGCCTAGCGGTCGCCTGATCGAGCCGAGCGAAAAGGCTAAACGGGGTCAGATCGTTGTGCATCTTGATCTGGTGCACCCAGAACACCGCGAACTTTTGGTTCCAGGTAGCGGTTGCATTGTACAATCCTACACCACCAATTTTGAAGGCGAAATGGAAGGAACACTTGTCGCCCACGGGATTCAGGCCATGGGTATCATCAAAGCGGTCGGTCTACGGGTCAAAGCTTGGTTCGGTCTGACATCGGGTATCGGCTTGATCGGTGGTGGTCACGCCTGACTTTCCAACTCCATCCATTTTCAACAAGTGCGGCTTCCAACAAATGTTGGGAGCCGTTTCGACAATTTGAGACAGATCGCATGTCAATTAAATGCGAGTTATGTGACGGCTTTCTGCCACACGGCGAACGATTTGACTGTCCGCTCAGGTGATCTTATGCAGGAAAATGACAACCACATACAGTAGCCCCGGAATGTCCGTTTTGTCCGCGTTACGGTGTTCCCAATCAAGCCTGGCGTGTGGCTGGTTCGCGCCACCAAACGACGTTGCCGACAGGGCTATGTCATGCTAGCTGAGATCAAGCCCTGATTGTTTTCCACTTAACCGCACCCAACACGGATTTCTCCGTGCCTGCTGTTGTGCGGATTAAAAGGAAAACGAATGAAACGACCAAAGTTGCCGCCAATCCAAGGCAGACGTTTTGACGCCGAGATGCGCCAAGATACGGCATTTTATTTGACCGAGCATGCTTCTAAGGGGCCGACTTGGCTTAGACATTGAGGAAGAATTTCCTTTGTTGTTCTGACAGAGGAGCTTTTCGAACAAGTTTGGCCTGACCATCGGCGCGCTTGGAGCGTGGATGATATGCCAATTCGCCATGAGCAAATGTTGCTCGAAGCGCTTGAGGCTTCGCTATCTCAAGACAATGAAGAATAGAACGTTAAAAGCGTGAGGGCAGGGGGGGCAGAGGTGCTGTAAAACCTGGTCACCTGAAGGAGTTCAGAAAAATTGTTCAATCGCCCTTGCGACAGTTTGCAACCAAGAGAAAACAACATTTCGCTTAGCAGACGTGCACAATAAGAAATGTTATCAGTTATGAGCAAAAATTTTGGCAGAGAACGATGACTAAGATTGGCGATAGCCTCACTAGAGGTGCAAAAGAAGCACTGGAAGTTGCAAAGGGTGAACTCGACCCTGCTGGGGCATCTGTGCCTAGTGAAAAGACCGATAACGCCGCAGATGCTTCCGATAGACCAGCTATCGCCAAGTGCCTTCACGGGATCCCCACAATGCTTGAATCTTCAATTCTATGAAGCCGAACCGACAGGAAACAGCGTCTACTTTTCCTTGCGTGAATGCCCTTCAATCTTGTATTTCACAATTGTTGGGTCGTAAGCATTCTGCGACCCAAGCGGTGCATCGAGCGCGCGAAATATAGTCATCCGAGACACACCCAAATCGTGTGCGATCTGGGCCTTTGATAACCCGCTAGCCGCAAGAGATCGAATTTGTGCGTCATCTACTTATTTTCGTCTGCTACGATAAACACCTCTTTCCTTGGCGGCATCAATACCCGCTCTCTGTCTGTCGCGGATGAATTTCAGTTCCATATCAGCGACCATGCCGAGCACTGTTACCACCATTCAACCAAGATCACAGGCTGTACTCACTTCCGGTTCAAGAACCCGCAGGGAAGCGCCTTTGGCATTCAGTTCATGCACCAGTTTCAGAACATCCTTCGTAGTCCGACCAAGGCGATCAAGTCGGTGAACAACCAGTTCATCACCTACGCGTAATAACTCGAAGATTGTTCCTAATTCCGTGCGCCCGTCACGCGATGCACCTGACCCTGTTTCTGACCGGACGATCTCGCACTCAGCTTTCTTCAATGCTGCCGTTTGAATGTCGAGATCTTGGCTCGTGGTGCTGACTCTGGCATATCCGATGCGGGGCATTTGGTATCTATCACATTAGGGTAGGGGTGATGTTCAATCTGTCACATAGTTGAATTGACCACCCTAATGGGACGGTGGATCGCGTCACATTTAGATGTCATTTTGTGGTGCACCCAATTGTTACATGGAGATGTGTGATCCACCGAAAGTGAACGCAGCATTCTGACACGGCAGGATGTTTGATTTTTCATAGTCGCCAACTCCTCGCAGATCGTGCGTAGACGTCAGAGAGTTCTGTTGGTGACAGTTTGTTCAGGTGGCTCTTGTCAAACACAACCACATCGTTGGATAGAAATTGGTCAATGTTCATCCGGTCCCTGGCTTCGAGGATGAACGAATGTTCAACCGCCAGTGTTGCCAGCAAGCCTCCTGTTTCGATATGCGCGGCTAATTCCCGCTGTAACGCCTGAAAGCTCAACGTATGGCCGCCATTGTCGGTAACAATGAAAATAACGCAGACGATGAAATCGCATAATTGATCTTATGTTAAATATAATGATGTAAGTATTCACCTGTACGTTTCGAACATAACTACTAGAAACCAGCAAGGTTGACCCACGCGAATTCATCTACCATCCTATTTTCGTATAGTTTGTTATATTGTGCGAACCCGCACGTTTGTTTTGGCAAGGTCGATGAAATGACCGATAATTCACAAAAGACCTACGTGCATGACACGCACCGTTTGCGCGACCCCGAGCACACCTTAAGAATTGTGCAACCATTTCTTCGGGAAATGGGCATAACTCGGATCGCAAATCTGACCGGCCTGGATAGGATTGGTTTACCGACTGTTATGGTCGCTCGTCCCAATTCCCGATCTGTTGCGGTGTCACTTGGTAAGGGGCTGTCGCTGCAGGCAGCGCAAGCTTCAGGCGTTATGGAAGCGATCGAATCCTGGCATGCCGAACGTGTGCGACTTCCGCAACGGTTTGCCAGATTTACCGATTTGGCTGATGACGCGACCGTTGTGGAGGTGGAGCGATTGCCTAAGGTCACTGGCGCGCAATTTGATCCCAACGGCAACATGTTATGGGTCGAAGGCTGGGATTTGAAAAGCCAACACACCTGCTGGGTTCCGCTTGAGATGGTGGACACTGACTACACCACGCCTCCACTCGCTGGACAACGCGCCTTTCCCAGAACAACGAATGGTTTGGCTTCGGGCAACAATGTCGCCGAAGCGAGTTGTCATGCAATTTGCGAATTGATTGAGCGCGATGCAACGACGCTGTGGTCTCATCAATCCAAGACCGTGCGTATTGATCCCGGTACTGTCGATGATCAGCGATGTCAGGCGGCCATTGAAAAAATCACCACCGCAAGTCTGGAGATCGGGCTGTGGAACACCACGTCGGATATCGGAATTGCCAGTTTTCGCTGCGTGATCTGCGAGGCTGGCGGGCAGCCTGGTCACATCGGCATCGGCGACGGATGTCATCCGGATCGTGCAATCGCGTTGCTGCGCGCGGTGACAGAGGCTGCTCAGACCCGGCTGACCTATATCTCGGGCGCGCGCGATGATCTGGATCCGGCAGAATTCACTGATCAGGCGCAAACGGATCGGTGTAGATATCTGCGGGATCTGATCGATCGCGCCCCTCCGACAGGGAATTTTCAGGACTGCCCGACGCATTCAACCAAGACATTCGAGGATGACCTGGCTTTGCTGTTAATCAGGTTAGAGGCCGTCGGGGTTTCTCAGGTGGTGATCGTGGACTTGTCTCGGCCTGAATATGATCTATCGGTTGTTCGGGCGGTCATACCGGGCTTGGAAGCGCCGCACGACGACGCGGATTACGTACCGGGCCTAAGAGCGCTGCAGATCAGGCAGGAAACCGCATGAACGTTGTCGTATTTGTGGGCCCTACCCTGCCAGCACACGAAGTTGCCGCACAGTTGAATGCTGCGATCCTGCCCCCTGTTCAGCAGGGTGATGTCTATCGCGCAGCCAAGGATCACCCGCACGCAATTGGGATCATAGATGGGTTCTTCGAAGGTGTGCCCTCGGTCTGGCACAAGGAAATCTTGTGGGCGATGGAACAAGGGATACCGGTCTTTGGCAGCGCCAGCATGGGCGCCCTGCGTGCCGCTGAACTTGCCGATTTTGGAATGATCGGTGTTGGCGGGATCTTTGAGGACTACCTTAGCGGCGTTTTGCAGGATGACGATGAGGTCGCGGTTCTGCACAGTCCGGCAGAGCTGGGGTTTCAACCGCTTAGTACACCGATGGTATCTATCCGAGCCACAGTCAAACAGGCTCAGGCTCAGGGGATTTTACCTTCTGAAAGCGTCGCCACTATCCTAGAGCATGCGAAATCCAGACACTATCGGCACCGTATCTGGCAAAACATCGGCAAAGAGTTAAACGACCTACCCGGAATAGCGGCCTTTTTGGATTGGCTACCCGACGGCCAAATTGATGCGAAAGCAGATGACGCCCGCGCGATGCTGGCCCTTATGGCGGATTGCCTGTCGCAGGGCACCCTACCCCAGAGTCCCGTAACGCGGACCGAACCAACATTGGTGTGGAAACAGTTGCGCAACCGCATCGACACCAACGAGGCAAAGAACCACGCGGTGATCGACGAGTTGAGGTTGGACCCGGAACTTTACGCCGAATTGCGCAACCGCGCAGTGCTGAGTGTGATGGCACAGGAAGAAGCCGCCGAACAGGATCGGCAACCTGATCGTGACGCCCTGATCCGGCAGATGACGGACCATAGAGCCAAAGCTGGATTGTCTCAAAAAGCGCATTTGATGGAATGGCTGGCCGCCAATGATCTGAACCTTGCGGAATACGAGGACATACTGACGGATGCCGCTCGGATCGATGCGACGGTCGCCGCGCGTTTGACCCAGTTGGATGGGCCATTGCTGGCTGAACTGAAACGAACCGGAAAGTATGCCGATCTACGGGAACGGGCGGCCGCCAAGGAAAAAGCTGCGATTGTGAATGGGCACCTTTCGGGCGCGGATCGTCTGCGTATGGTCGTTTGGTATTTTGAAGCGCGCCTTGACCAGGACGTGCCGGATAACCTGGACAGCTACGCAACCTCGCTTGGCCTATCCGGGCGCGTGGAACTGGGTGAATTGATCGAAGCAGAGTTTTTGTTTTGCCACAGGAGTTCCTGTGCGGAGGTTCCAAATAGCAAAGTGACTTCCACCCGGCACGAGGGGTCGATTGATGAACACACATGAGACTGCAAGCGTCGAAGAACCCGGCACACGGTTCCTGCTGTATCCGCAATCGCCTTTTCTGGAACCTGGCGCGCAACCGGAGCTTGTCGAAATTTCGGCTCCGCAAGGCAGCATTGGGCCAGGGCCTTCCGGTCCGCGCATGTACACCGTCAACCCTGTTGGAAAAACCACACCTTACGGTGCCATCGTTCCAGGTCCGAATGGACCGGGTATGTATCTGCCGCCGTGGGACGGGTACATTCAGCCGCCCGCAATGCCCGATGAGTTCGGGAATTTCTTTCATATTGCCCCATCCGACCCCGCATTTGAAGCAGCGCATTTGTTCGGGTCGGCCCATTTTACAATGGATGTGTGGCAAGGGTATTTTGATCGCCCAATCCCGTGGCATTTCGCGCGCGATTTCGACCGGCTTGAATTGTCCCTGCTACCCAGTCTGGATAACGCACATATTGGCTGGGGGTTTCTGGAAACAGGCGGCACGCACGAACATGGAGATGAGTACCGGCCATACAGCCTGAACTTTGACGTTGTCTCCCATGAAATTGGACATGCCATTATCTATAGCGTCATTGGTATGCCGTCAGATGGGGATGCGTCGGGCGAATATTATGGGTTTCACGAGTCAGCTGCCGATATGGTCGCCCTTCTTGCGTCGCTACATTTTGGTTCTGTAGTTGACGCTCTGTTAAAAAACACGCGGGGCAACCTTTACACATTCAATCGTCTGAACCGGTTTGCAGAACTCGGGGAAAACGCGCAAATCCGAATTGCCGCCAACACACGGTCCATGTCAGAGTTTGCGGCCGGATGGACCAGCGAACACGATCTTTCCGAACCGTTGACCGGAGCGATGTTCGACATTTTCGTAGACATTTATCACGAACGCCTGCTGCTGCATGGGCTGATCTCACCTGAAGAAGAACACCTGTCCGATCAACTGGAAGACTCTCCGGATTACAGCGAGGTTATGCAGGGTGTGTTCGATGCCCGTTATGCCGAAAACCCGGAAGGTTTCCGGATCGCTTTGCTTGAAGCGCGCGATTTTCTGGGAACCTATCTGGCCGACACATGGGAGCGACTGGATGCGGATATGCTCAGCTATTTCGGTGTTGAAAAGGCCCTGCTGGCGGTCGACCAGGAAATCACTGGCGGTGCTTTTCGCGACATCATCGAAGGCAACTTCCGCATGCGAGATATTGGTCTGATGTCTGCCGGTCCGCGTCTGCCCGATCCCGAAGAAGAGAGCCACTCGGCCTCGGTTCGCACGCAGGTGCCGGAATGACCTGTAAAATCCTTTATTTTTAAGCGGTTTTGTGGCATGCAATCGGAAGAAGTTTATTGGAACGCATTTGCTCGAATATTTTTCGAGCTTATTTTGAGGGGGAGATGAGGGTTCTGGCTTCGTCGATCCCGTAATTGGGAGAGAGAGATATGGCTGAATCCTTGCTCAGTTTTTCAGAAGTGTTGTTGTTTGGTCGAATTATTGAAGATATAAAAATCCAGTCACAAACCAAAGTAAAAGCAGCCACCACCGCAAATATGCAACCTCCTTTGAAGGGGGCCTCAGTCGACGGCGTGACATTGAAGCCGCGTGACCGCGTATTGGTGAAAAATCAGGCCAATTTGGATCAAAACGGCATTTACACCGTGGCGGACGATACGGACAGCTCCTGGTTTAACAAAACACAAGTTAAACGCGGGACGTTGATCAGAGTGCGGAAGGGCACGCAGTTCGATCCCCAAAAACCGTTTTGGGAGCAAACAGGCAGATTTGATCTTGGGCAACAACAGTTCGAGCAAGTCGGCAGGCGCAGAAAACGGCGCGGCAACAACAATCATCTTGCGGAACAGCTGGATGACGATGCCCAACTCGCCAGGATCTACGGCTTCGCATATGAAGGCACGTACTATGAACTGCCCGAACCCACTATTTTCCTGGTACATGGTGAAGGTGATTCAGCAACCGAAGCGAATGCGCCTGTAGGTCAGGGTTCTCGTGCGCCAGTAAGTCCGACGCTTTCTGGTGTTGCTTCGGCGGATTATCAGTTTTCCAATGATATGCGAGTCTGGGACTACGACAAGGCTGACTTCACATTTCGTATGGATGTGATGACCGGCCAGTTCGAGCAGGTCCTGCTGGACATCTATTTCGGTTTTGACAGCCCGGCGATAAGCGGTGCCAAAGTGAGCGGTGCAAAGGTCAGCGGCGCGAAAGTCAGCGGTGCCAAAGTCAGTGGCGCAAAGGTGAGCGGTGCCAAGGTCAGCGGCGCAAAGGTGCGCGGCGGCGACTAAGCCCGGTTTGCGAGAAATATTCTGGGGCACCCGAAATTGGGTGCCCCTTTGCTTTTCAGAACCCGGCTTTTTTCAGACCTTCCACAAAGTGCTGCGTATCTTCCTCTAGCCGATCCGGTTGAACGGTCGTCCAGCGGGCCAGCGAAAAGTTAGGATGTGCCTCGCGGTGCTTTTCCCTTATAAGACGGGCCATGTCCGTTTGACCCAGCTGAGCATAACTTGCGGCCAGCATACGCTGCCCCTCGGTCGGATTGTTCATCTTGTTGACCGTCTCAATTACATCCTCATAGCGTCTTAGGTTGTAATACGCCCCACCCAGATGCCAAAGGTATTGATCCGGGAAATAGGGATTTAGGCGCATTGCCTGCTGAAGATGCGTTATGGCCGTTTCGTTGTCACCCGAATGGGCTAGCGCATCAGCAAAGTCGGAATGCATATCCGCGTCATTTGGGTTTAACGCCAGCGCCCTCTGATAGGATTGGATGGCTGCGTCATGCTCTTTGCGGTACAGGTGCACATAGCCCAATTCGCCGAAACCACGCGCGTCGGTCGGGTCCAGCTCAATCGCGCGCTGTGCCAACATCAGCGCCTTTTCCAGCGATTGTGACGGCTCTTCGGCCCAGGAATAACGCCAGTCGATATTTAGAGTTCGCGACAGCGCTGCTGCAGCACGGGCATACCCCTCGTCCCGCTCAAGGGCTGATTGATAGAAATTCTGTGCCTTGCGGTTGTCGTTTCGGGTGTATTTGAAGATGTGGTGCTGACCTTGCAGGACCGAACCATAGGCCTCAAGATCGTTTGGAACTGCCTGAATCATGCGCTGCTTTTCATGCGACTCGATCATCACCGCAGTGGCCGCCACAATGCACTCAGTGACCTCATCAAGAATGTCGAAAATATCGTCAATCTTGCGATCGAACCGTTCGCCCCAGATCGTGCGCTCGGTGTTGGCATCAATCAACTCGGCGGAAATCCTGATCCGACTGGCTGACCGACGTACACTGCCGCGCGCGACATAGCGAACATTCAGTTTTTGCGCGGCCTCTTTCGGAGGCATCGATTGTGTCCTGAAGAAAAACGACGAGTTCCGGGCGATGATAAAAAGGTTCCGGAACTTGGACAGATTCATGATTATGTCGTCCGTCAGACCTTCGGCGATCCAGCTGTCGGACTCATCGCCGCCAGAGCTGCTGAAAGGCAGAACGGCCACCGACGGCGTATCCGGCCGTTCGAATATGTCCCCTTTCAAATCCGGGCGCATCGTGCCGGCCATGGTCGCGCCGGCCACTTCGCTGCGGACGCAGTAGGTCGAGACAGGATTCATGATATTCTTGAGCTGTTTTGGCCCCAGAAACTCGTACCCAAAGCGCAGGCGATTGCAGACCTGATCATACACGGCAGAGCTGACATAGACCCGCTCAGGCTCGGCTATTTCTTGCAACCGGGCCGCGATATTGACGTTGTCACCATGAATGCCCCGCTCGTCTATCAGAATCTCACCAAGGTGAATCCCAGCCCGGAACTTGATTCGCTGATCCTGCGCGCGGGTCTTATTCTGATCGCTTGCGATTTGATGCAATTCGACCCCGAATTCCACTGCGCTGGTGGCAGTTTCGAACAGGGCCAAAATCCCGTCCCCACGTACCTCTACCACCCGACCGTTGTACTTTGCGCACGAGGCTTCAAGCAAAGAAATCAATGCTTTCAATTCATTATAGGTATCCAGCTCATTCTCGCTCATGAGCCGGGAGTATCCTACGACATCAGCGAACAATACTGCGCCAAGCCGTTGAGTAATTGGAATGTCAGAAATTGTCGTACTCACAAGTGTTACTCTTTTTTCGGATTCATAGCGGACCCGTAACTAACATATATCAAAAAACGTTTTTGACGACCGAAGCAGTTTTGATCGGAACTGATCACACCTCAGCGATCTGAGGCGGCCATGACCAGGCGGCGCAATCATTCGGCCCCAATGTCACGATTGTATTCGCATCCAGTTCCTGTGCCAAAACGTTTCGGCGAACCATCCACTCGGATTTCAGAATGCCCACAACAACCATATCCTGAAACTCGCCTTCAGCGAACCACGCTTGACGCATCGTCCCTTCAATCTGGAATCCTATCTTGGCAACAAGATCACGGCTGTGATGATTGTCCTCACGATAATAAGACGTTATGCGGTTCAGCCCCAGCTGTCGAAATGCCAGGTCCAGCACCAAAGCGGATGCCCGAAGCCCGACGCCGGATCTACGCATTGCTTTGTTGACGAAAACTGCAACCACTGCATCGCGATTGATGTTCGAGATAGACTCAAGCCCGGCCAGCCCAACGGCCTCACCTGCGGAGGACTCGACGATAAACCAACATTTGCGGCTGGCATCGGAAGACGTAAATGAATCTCTCCAAAATTCTTCGGCATGCGATGTATTGAGGGGCACGCGCGTTGTACGATCGAAACGCGCAAGGTCTTCAACGTCCTGAAACCAACTCAGAACGGAATCCAGATCTGCCCTTTCCATCGGGCGCAACCTGAACGTGTTTTGTGAATTGTTGCTCACGATAAATAGTACCTTTGAAAGAAATCAGTAAAATCTGCTCGGACACTAGCACAAAAATTTCAAAATTACGAAATGAGATTACAGTATCTCTGTCCTCTGTTTAATTCACCACAAGAATTGAGTTTTTGGTGCAGGGGGTCGATAAATGTGCTGTCCGGTCAAATACAACGGAATTTCCCATCCGCACCCCTGATGGCTAATGATGGCCGCGGGCGCTCTGAGCAAAGGGAATACTATCAATGAAATTACTGCGGTTCGGTCCCAAGGGCGCGGAAAAGCCCGGTCTTCTGGATGCCAAGGGCGCAATTCGTGATTTGTCGGGTGTGATTGATGATCTCACAGGCGAGTTGCTTGGCGATGAAGCCCTGGACCGATTGCGCAGGTTGGATACCGCAAGCCTGCCTCTAGTGGATGGTCAACCGCGGATTGGCGCTTGCGTCGGTCAGGTCGGCAAGTTCGTCTGCATAGGTCTGAACTACGCCGATCATGCGGCCGAAAGTGGGATGGAGCTGCCGCAGGAACCGGTAATCTTTTTTAAGGCAACTTCGGCCATTATTGGCCCCAACGACACGGTCGAAATCCCTCGTGGCTCGGTCAAAACCGATTGGGAGGTGGAACTGGGTGTGGTGATCGGGAAAGAGGCCGAATACCTCTCGGAAGCCGAAGCCTTGAACCATGTCGCCGGTTATTGCGTCATCAACGACAAATCAGAACGCGATTTCCAACTGCACCGTTCGGGCCAGTGGGTCAAAGGCAAATCCGCCGACACGTTCGGTCCTATAGGTCCATGGCTTGTGACACGGGATGAGGTACCCAATCCGCAGGACCTGCAGATGTATCTTGAGGTGAACGGGCAACGGCTTCAGAATGGATCGACCCGAACGATGCATTTCGGCATGGCGACAGCAATCTCTCATCTGTCGCAGTTCATGTCGCTACAGCCGGGAGATGTGATTTCGACAGGCACCCCTCCGGGTGTGGGCATGGGCCAAAATCCGCCGACCTATCTAAAACCTGGCGACAGGATGGAGTTGGGCATCAAAGGCTTGGGCGTGCAACGGCAGAACGTTGTGCAGGGCTGAGCCCCCTGTTTGTGCAATTGTCACAATTTCCCGCAACAGAAAGAGGGCTAAAAAGTCACTCGGGCCAGGGCAGTGAATAAGTTTTGACGTTGGTGAAAAATTTCATCGCCTCGATCACGCCTTCCTTGACGCCGTTGCCGCTGTCCTTGATACCGCCAAAAGGAGACATTTCGATCCGGTAGCCGGGCTGTTCCCAGATGTTGCAGGTGCCAACGTTCAAACCGTTGATGTAGGTAATCGCCCGGTTCAGATCATTAGTACAGACACCCGCCGACAAACCAAATGCGGTGCCGTTTGAGATCTGCATGACTTGCGCATCATCATCTGGAACACGAACGATCGGCACGATTGGACCAAATGTCTCTTCCATCACCAACTCGCTGCCGTGGGGCACCTTGTCGACGACGATCGGCGGCAACAGTGCACCGTTGCGGCCGGGGTGATAGAGGATTTCTGCGCCCTCTTGCGCAGCCTTCAGCACGCGGTTTTCGAACAACTCGGCGGCTTGTGCGTGGATAACGCAACCCAATTGCGTTTCTGGGTCCTGAGGGTCACCAAACCGGATCGCTTTTGCCTTTTCCAGAACAAGTGGCACAAATCTATCTGCTACGCTTTCCTGAACCAGAATGCGTTTGATCGCGGTGCAGCGTTGCCCCGAATTACCTGTGGCCCCAGCCACAGCTATACCGGCGGCCTTGTCCAGATCGGCGTCATTCAGATCGTTCAACACGATCAGGGGGTCGTTGCCGCCCAATTCCAGTGCCTGCCGTTTGTAACCCGCCTTGGACGCGATCATCTTGCCGACGGGCACACCACCCGTGAAAGTGATTACGTCGATGTGTTCATTGGTGATCATCTCATCACCGATGTCCTGCGGCCGGCCCGTCACAACCTGAAACATTTCGGGCGGCAACCCTGCCTCGTACAATATGTCCGCCAGGGTCAAAGCCGTCAGTGGGGTTAGCTCGGTCGGTTTGCAGACCATGCAGTTATTGGTGGCAATGGACGGCGCAATCTTGTGGCTGACCATGTTCAGAGGGTGATTGAACGGAGTAATTGCGCTGATGGTCCTGACCGGCTCGCGTTTGGTGAAAATCTTGCGCGCCTTACCGTTGTGGGTCAGATCACACGAGAAAACCTCACCATCGTCCTTCAGGGCCTCGGAGGCGGCGAACTGAAAAACGTCCTGCGCGCGCTTGGTTTCATAGATCGAGTGCTGATAGCAGATGCCAAGCTCAAGCGTCAGCCATTTTGCGAGGTATTCGCGTCTTTCACCAATCAACACGCCAGCGCGCCGTAAAATTTCGCTGCGTTCATAACGGGTCAGTTTGGGCGCGTAATTCGCGGCGATCTCAAAGGCTTTGCGTGCATGTTCAGAAGTGCCGGCAGGGACGGTACCAATAGTCTCGTTCGTATAGGGATAGTGGACCGAGATTTTAAAATCGGTAAAGACAATCTCGCCGCCAATTCGCATGCCTTCATTGCGGATACCGGAAGTGTTCATGATATCGTCCATGATTAATGGGCCGTCGCTGTAGTGGCAAAAGGAAGTGCTTCAAAATGCAGAGTGTCGATCACGCGACTGACGATGAAGGGAGCGTCCTGCTTGGTCAATCCATCGTGGCAGCGTAAGTCGGCCGCTAGCGCGGCCAGATCATGACGGTTCCGGGAAGTACCCGCGTAGGTATTCTCAACCGGTACATTCAGGATTGAATAGACCCGCGGTTGGGCTGTGATCTGGATTTGCATCATCATCTTCGTAGCCTTGGATTAATTGCGCCCGTTCTAATGCCAGCCATAGATCACAGAATTGCAAAATTTCCGCATTGGGTCGAAAGCCAGAGCAATCCACTGTGTCAGTCCAGAGCTTAATTGCACCTCGATATCCAAGTCACACCAATGGTCTTAGCTGCCACTTTCGTGCGACCACGATCTGCGGAAGTTATGCGGCGAAACCTTGTACCGACCTCGGAAATGAACCGAAAGCCTGTCCGTGCTGGAAAACCCGGATGCAAAGGCAATCTCGGATACGCTGAGGTCGGTTTCATTCAATAGGGCGAAGGCACGATCTAGCCTGAGGTTGTTATAATACTGGCCGGGCGACAACTTGGTGTGCTGCTGGAACAGCCGTTCCATATGGCGTCTGGACAGTGACGCCTGATCCGCCACCGCTTCGAGGCTAAGCGGCGATTCAATGTTGTCTCGCATGATCTGGACAGCTTCGACCAGCTTGGCGTTGCGTGTCCCCAAAAGGGCCGAGACGGGCGAAACCTGATTGCTGCCACTTTCACCGACGCGTCGGTGCAAACACATCTCGGACACGTTGATGGCCAGGGCGTTGCCGAACAATTCCTCGATCACTTCCAGCATCATATCGGTGCTGGCGTGCCCTCCCCCGCAAGTGCGCAGCTTGCCGTCAATCTCGTACAGGCTCTGGGTTGGCGTCATTGTCGGAAAATACTCGCAAAAACCGGGGCGGTTTTCCCAATGAACGGTGAACTTCTTGTCGCCGATCAGGCCTGCCTTGGCCAAGGCAAATGCCCCTGTGCAGATACCGCCAAAATCGCATCCATGTGCCTTTTGCCGACGGATCCAATTCAGAACCGGGGTATCAAACGAGGCCATCGGCTCAGTGCCGGAACACACGAAAGTATAGGCCCCCTGCTCCAGATCGTGCATGGGTTGGTCAGCTTGAATGCGGATTCCGTTCGAACACGTGACCGGCGCGCCATCTGCTGAAAGGACATACCATTCGAACAATTGCTTTCGGGCCAGTTGGTTGGAAATACGCAAAGGTTCAATCGCAGCGCTAAACGCCAACATCGTGGTATTCGGCAGCAATAGAAAATGAAAGGCCTTGGGCGGTCCATCATAAGGAACGTCGACGGAAATCGCCCCCTTGGGCAGGAAACGTTGGCTGACCACTACACCCCTCCTTCGCGTTCGAATACCGCATCGTTGCTGGCCTGCTGGAACGCTCGAGCAACTTAAAGTTATCAATAGATGTATGGCCCTTGGAAATCGAACGCTCATTTTGTATTTTGGATACAACTTACACCGACCGAGACCACTCTTATGCCCAGAACCCGCGCGATCGCACGTCAAAGTCTTCCAGAAGTCATCACAAATGATCTGCGGGAACGTATCCTAAGCGGAGAGATGGCCGAAGGTGAAACCATCCGGCAAGAGGCCCTTGCAGAGGACTATGATGTCTCGCGCATGCCGATCCGCGAAGCACTGAAACGGCTGGATGCCGAAGGCCTTGTGCAACTGACAAACAACCGTGGTGCATCGGTGACTTCGCATTCGCTTTCGCAAATTGGCGAGATTTTCGACCTTCGCGTTCTTTTGGAGGTCGACTTGTTCAAACGGTCTATTCCGCAGATGACGGAAGCTGATTTCGCCAGATGCGAGAAGCTGCTCGACGACATGGAAAAGTCTTACGAAGCTTACAATGTCGGGCGGTGGGGTAGCCTGAATTATGAATACCACAAAGCCCTTTATGCGGCTGCTGATCGTGGGCTGACCAATGAGATCCTGCAAAGGGTCAATCTGCAATCGGACCGCTATGTCCGTATGCATCTGAGCGTCATGGAACAGCGCGAGCCCGCCAAGCAAGACCACCGACAGCTTTTGTCGCTGGCACGCAAACGTCAGGTTGATGCCGCAGGTGAACTGCTGACCAAGCATATTCAACGGACCAAGGATCAGTTGTTGGCGATGGTTATCAAGACACGGAAAGGTGAAACCGGCTGAATGTCAGCTTTCTTACCCCAGAGGATGCAGGCACGCCACTTTGTGGTCTGACCCGCTAAGTTCTGGCGGCGCTGCACGGCATTCTTCGGTTGCAAGCCAGCACCGTTGTGCAAAGGCACAGCCTTTGGGGATGTTCATCGGGGACGGAAGCTCGCCTTCCAGTTTGATCCGATCCTTTCGCGCGTCGGGATCTGCGCGGGGCGTCGTCGACAAAAGAGCCTTGGAATAAGGATGTCGAGGGGCAGCAAACAACTTTTCTTTCGGAGCTTTTTCAACCGCGCGGCCCAGATACATGACAATTACATCGTCGGCAAAATGCTTTACCACCGACAAATCATGCGAAATGAACAGATAGGCAAGGTTCAGACCTTCCTGCAGTTCGACCAGCAGGTTCAGAATTTGCGACTGGATCGAGACGTCCAGTGCTGAAACCGGCTCATCCAGCACCAGCACCTTGGGGTTCAGCATCAGGGCGCGGGCAATTGCTATCCGCTGCCGCTGCCCGCCCGAGAACATGTGTGGGTAGCGGTCGTAATGTTCGGGGCGCAGCCCCACGAGGTCGATCATTTCTCGCGCGCGCGCCTCTCGGTCGACTGCGGACATCTCGCGGCGGTTTATGATCAATGGCTCTTGCAGGATTTGACCGATCCGTTGGCGCGGGTTGAGCGAGCCGTAGGGATCCTGAAACACAATCTGCACAGTTTCACGCATCTGGGCCCATTTCGATGGAGATATCTCAACACCATCGATGGTCAGACTACCCGAGGTCGGTTCTTCGATCATCGTCACCACCCTTGCGAGGGTGGACTTCCCACAACCAGACTCCCCCACGATTGCCAGCGTTTTGCCCGGCCGCAGTTCGAAGTCCACGCCAGACAAGGCCTTGACCGTTGCGGCCTTCGACAACAACCCGCCTTTTACGGTGTAGAACCTGGCCAAATCACTGGCCTGAACGATGGGGGCGGTCATGCCAGCTCTCCGGTTGTAATTTTTTCAACGTAATGGCAGCGCGCCTTGCCGAATTCCGCACTGTGCGGGGTTGGGGGTAACGATCGGCACAGATCATCTGCATATTGGCATCTGGGGCTGAACAGACATCCTTTTGGCCGGTCAAACTGCCCTGGAACGACGCCGGGAATGGTCGGTAGCATCTTAGACGTCGCCCGCTCCGGAAGCGCGTTGAGCAACGCAGTTGTGTAGGGGTGACGCGGGGTGCGGAACAGGTCTTTGACTGCCTGCTCCTCGACCTTTTGGCCAGCATATTGGACTTGAACCCGCTCGGCGGTCTCGGCGACAACGCCCATATCATGAGTGATAAGGACCAAACCCATGCCCTGTTCGTCCCGAAGGCGAACCAACAGATCAAGGATTTGCGCCTGAATTGTCACGTCCAGTGCCGTTGTCGGCTCGTCCGCAATCAACAGCTTGGGTTTGCAGGCGATGGCCATCGCAATCATCACCCGTTGGTTCATACCGCCTGACATCTGGTGCGGAAACGTGTTCAGGCGGCTTTCGGGTGCGGGGATTCCGACCTGATCAAACAGTTCGATAGCCCGCTGGTGGCGGTCCTTTCGGTTCAGGCCCAGGTGGATGCGCAAGGCCTCCTTGATCTGGAAGCCGACCGTAAAACAAGGATTCAGCGACGACATCGGTTCCTGAAAAATCATGGCAATGTCCTTGCCAATGATCTTGCGCCGGTCGCGGGCCGAGATTTTGGTCAGATCAATGCCTTCAAAGCTTAGTTGGTCGGCCGTAATCGTGGCCGTCCAGGGTAGGAGACCCATCAATGCCAGCATCGACACCGATTTGCCCGAGCCACTTTCGCCGACGATGGCCATCAACTCGCCCTTGTCGACCGACAGGTCAACACCATCCACAGCCCGGAACTGACCCGAGGCGGTTGCGAATTCGACAGTGAGGTTTCGGATATCCAACAGGCTCATGTCGTCAGCTCCGCTTTAGCTTAGGGTCCAGCGCATCGCGCAGACCGTCGCCCATCAGGTTGATGGCCAGCACTGTGACCAGGATGGCCAGGCCGGGGAATGTCACAACCCACCACGCGCGCAGAATGAATTCACGCGCTTCGGCCAGCATGGTGCCCCATTCCGGCGTGGGTGGCTGCGCCCCCATGCCCAAAAAGCCAAGGGCAGCGGCATCCAGAATGGCGGTCGAAAATGACAGCGCCGCCTGAACGATGATCGGAGCCAGACAATTCGGCAGCACAGTCTTGAACATCAGTCGGGCCTTGCTGGCACCGGCAACGCGGGCAGAGGTCACATAGTCCTTTTGCCGCTCTGCTAACACTGATGCCCGTGTCAAACGCACGTAATGCGGTTGGAAAACAATGGCGATGGCGATCATTGCGTTGGTCAACGAAGGACCAAGGATGGCAACCAGAACCAGCGCAAGCAGCAGTGAGGGGAAGGACAGGATGATATCCATCACCCGCATGATCATCGTATCGACCCATTTGGGCGCGAAACCCGACAGCAGGCCGACAATCACCCCGCCCGTCACGGCCACGCAAACCACCACGATGCCGACAAAGAAGGAATAACGCGATCCCATAATCAGCCGCGAAAGCATATCACGGCCCAGCGGATCGGTGCCCAACGGGAAGGCCCAGCTTCCGCCCTCTTGCCACGCAGGAGGTTGCAGGATGTGATTGCGGAACTGTTCAGTCGGGTCGTAAGGCGCCAACAAAGGTGCAAAGGCCGCACAGAAAACAAAAGCGGCAAAGACCCAAAGGCCCATCACCGCACCGCGGTTTTCGCTGAAGTAATACCAGAACTCACGCAGAGCGCTGGGGCGGTCTTCGGTTTTTGGTGGGGTCGCGGACAATTCAGCCATCATCGCCTCCGGATTTTGGGGTTGATGACGCCGTAAAGGACATCGACCAGCAGGTTCACTAACATGACGATCACGGCGATCATCAGCAGGCCGCCCTGCACCACCGGGTAATCGCGGCGGAAAATGCTGTCGACCATCCACTTGCCGATACCGGGCCAGCTAAAGATTGTCTCGGTCAGGATCGCCCCGGCCAGCAATGTGCCGACTGACAGGCCGATCACTGTAATCACAGGGATCAATGCATTGCGCAGCGCATGCAGCCCATTGATCCGTGCAGGGGCGAGGCCCTTGGCGCGGGCCGTGCGGATGTAATCTTCACCCAACACTTCCAACATGGCCGAACGGGTCTGGCGCGCAATTACGGCCAAAGGGATCGTGCCTAAGACTATGGTCGGCAGGATCAGATGGCGTACAGCCGATCCAAAGGCCCCCTCCTGCCCGGACAGCAGACTGTCGATCAACATGAAGCCTGTGACACTTGGAAAGTAGTACAGCAGGTCGATCCGGCCTGAGACAGGCGTCCAACCAAGGTTGCCTGAAAACACGATGATCAACAACAGCGCCCACCAGAAGATCGGCATGGAATACCCGATCAGCGCGGACGACATCAGCGCCCGGTCGAAGAATTTGCCCCGGTTCACAGCGGCAATAACGCCCGCGGGAAGACCCAAAGCGACGGCGAAAATCATGGCGCAAATCGACAGTTCCAGCGTGGCGGGAAACAGAGCAAAAAACTCGTCCCAAACCGGTTTCTTGGTGACAAAACTTTCGCCCAGATCACCATGCAACACGCCAACCAGATAGTCCCAGTATTGTTGCAGAACAGGTTTGTCGAAGCCCAGCTTCTCGACCATCTCCTGATAGCGTTCTTCGGACATTCCGCGTTCACCGGCCATGACGATGATCGGATCGCCTGGAAGGACCCGAATGAACATGAACGAGATCAGTGTAACGCCCAGAAATGTCGGAATGAACATGCCGAGGCGGGTAATGAAGTAGCCAAACATCAGCGGCCTATGATTGTTAGTTCTTTGGGAAAGCTGGTCAGCGACCGGCAACCGTCTTTGGTCACCAGTACGTCATCTTCAATCCGAACGCCGAAATTGTCCAGATCATAGAGGCCCGGCTCATTTGTCCAAACCATGCCCGCGCGCATGATCTGGTCGTTTCCACGCATGATGTAGGGCGCTTCGTGCACATCGCGGCCCAGCCCATGACCGGTCTTGGTGCGGATACGATCTGCATAGGGCGAGGCCTCGAGCACGCTGGTCACCGCATCGTCGATATCGTGGGCGGTTACTCCTGGTTTGCAAGCTTCGAAGCCGACTAGATTGGCCCGCAGAACGGTGTCGTAGACCGCCCTGCCTTCATCCGAGGCTTCGGCGACGAAAAAGGTACGCGTGATGTCCGCGGCAAACCCGTGTTTACGTGCGCCGAAATCGAACAGCAGCGCGTCGCCCGCTTTGATCTGATAATCCGCGCGCGCTTTACCATGCGGTTGAGCCGAGTTTCCTCCGGCTGTCACGATAGGTGAAAAGGCCAGCGACGCGGCACCTTCTGCGAACAACGCCTGGATCAAGGCTTGTTCAATCTGTACTTCTGTCTGACGCACACGAACATCCGCAATTACCCGCTCTAGCGCTCGTTCCGAGATATCAATCGCGGCTTGCAGCGCTGCAATGTCATCGTCCGTCTTGATGATGCGCAGACCGGATATCTCGCGTTCCGCGTCCACGATCCGCAGCTCAGGCAAGGCACGGGTAAAGGCCTTGGAGACAAAGACCCGCATCACCTGCCCTTCGACCGCGAGAGATCGCAGCGGCATGTGTTCAGCCAGCGCCGCGAAGGCGTCGTCATAGCCCGTCTGGTCGCGCCAGTCGAAGACAGCGCCGTCAAATCCGACCAGCGCCCATGAGCCCAATTCCAGATTGGGAACAATCGCGGCTGGTTCACCTATGGCCGGGATGACGACCACAAAAGGCCGCTCGTGGCTCATGAAGGGTTTTCCCAAAGCTCGGGTAAAATTCGGGCCGGGCACCAGTGCCACGGCATCTACTGACATGTCCTTTGCCAGTTGTTGGTACTCGGACAAATCCGGCATTTGCGCCGACCTCCCAATAAAGAAAACCGAAGCCGCCAATTGGGCGGCTCCGGTCGTTGAGTGGTGGTTTATTCGACGCTCACACCGTAGAAGATGTGGCCGCCCAGCGGGTGCACTTTATAGCCCTGAACCTTATTGCTCATCGGCATGTACACGACCGAGTGCGCAATGGTTGCCCACGGGGCCTGCTCTTTGAAGATGACCTGGGCATCTTCATACAGCTTGGTGCGTTCAGCCTGATCGGTGGACTGTTTGGCCTTCAGGATCAGATCTTCGAACGGCTCATGGCACCATTGTGCTCGGTTCGACGCTTCGCGACCGTCACAGCCCAGCAGAACCGCCAGGAAGTTGTCTGGATCGCCATTGTCACCGGTCCAACCCAGCAGAACGGCACCGTCACGGTCCAGATCTTTCGAACGCGACAGATACTCGCCCCATTCGTAGGACACGATCTCGACGTCCACGCCAACCTTCGCGAAATCCGCCTGGATCAGTTCGGCCATACGGCGCGCATTCGGGTTGTACGGACGCTGTACCGGCATTGCCCATACCTTCATCGACAGGTCGGAAACACCTTCGGCTTCCAGCATCGCCTTGGCCGCTTCCGGATCATAGGCATCGTCGGTGATTGCGTCGTTGTAGCCCCACATTGTTGGCGGGATCGGGTTTTTGGCAACCTGACCCGAGCCCTGGAACACCACGTCGATGATCGCGTTCTTGTCGATCGCCATATTCAGCGCCTTGCGGACATTCGGGTTATCAAACGGCGCCATCGTGGTGTTGTAGGCCAGATAACCGACGTTCAGACCCTCTTGCTCCATCATGTTGATGTCAGCATCATCCTGCATTGCCTGAATGTCGGCCGGGTTGGGATACGGCATGATGTGGCATTCGCCAGCCTTCAGCTTCTGATAACGCACGGATGCGTCCGGAGTGATCGCAAAGATCAGGTTCTCAACATCCGCAGGAGCCTTCCAGTAGTCGGCATTCTGGGCATAGCGGATCACGGCATCTTTCTGGTACGCCAAGAACGAGAATGGGCCAGTACCGATGGGCGCGGTGTTCAGCTTTTCAGGCGTCCCGGCTTCCATCATTGCATCTGCATATTCTGCAGACAGGATCGAAGCGAAATCCATCGCCATATTGGCAACAAACGGCGCTTCAGGCTTGGTCAGCGTGAATTTGACGGTGTAGTCGTCGACCTTTTCGATGGACTCGACCAGATCGGGCATACCCATACCCTTGAAGTATTCCCACGTACCGCCTGACACCTGATTATAAGGATGGCTGTCATCCTTTTGGCGCATGAACGAGAAGATCACGTCATCCGCGTTGAAATCGCGGGTCGGTGTGAATTCGTCATTCGAATGGAATTTAACGCCCTGACGCAGCTTAAATGTGTACTCCAGACCATCATCACTGGCTTCGACGCTTTCGGCCAGACCGGGGATAACGTTGGTCGTACCGGTTTCGAATTCCAGCAGGCGGTTGTAGATCGGGTGCGATGAGGCATCAAAGGTGGTTCCGGCCGTAAAAAGCGCCGGGTCAAACCCTTCGGGTGAGCCTTCTGAACAATAAACAAGCGTATTTGCCTGAGCGGCTGCGCTGGACAGGGCAACTGCCGCTGTTGCAGCCAAAAATTTAAGTTTCATGATTGTCTCCCAGAAAAATTTTCAATCGGCTTTCGCGTTGCTTTTGTTGACCAAGCAATTTCTAACGACTCTCATCGCCGCGAAATCTGTGCCCAATGTATCCAAAATACAAAATCCATTGTCAACTCACTTTGATAGCTCTTGCACAGCTTAACCAAATGCAAAGGAAGCAGCCGAAAGACTGCCCCGCATCATTGCGTTGCATGATCAAAAGGATCGACGGGTATTTATTGCGAGAATGTTGGGGTCACACCAACCGGTGGCCGGTCCTGAATATATGCACCGACACGGTTCAGCACGGGGTTTCTGGGGCATCCCGGGCGGGTCGCGGCCCCAAGGTTGCGTAGGTTTCCTGGGCCCTCAAACGGAACAAAACACAAGGGCCATTTGTCCCGCTTGAATTGCTCGGCAGCCAGGGCCGACACAATTGTACAATCATCAGAATGACAGATGTGCCGACAGATCGTTTCAAACCTCAGCGCGCTCAGATCAAACCGCTTTGCGACCCGGATCGCAGGATCAGCTTTGGGCAAACGGTCCTCAAGCTCATAGCCGAAACTGTGAGGAAGCCGGATAAAGTCATGCGCGGGAACGCCCTCAGGTGCTATTGAAGGAAGCATACACAGCGGATGCCCCTCGCGCATGGCCAGAAACAGGGGTTCGGACCAAATCGACGTGAAAGCCAAAGCGTCACTGTTGTTGACCTGAGCCACCAGCGCCATGTCCAGCTGATGGTCTTCAACCATCTGCAACATGTTCTGTGGAAGATCCTCAATCATTGTCACTCGCATACGCGGAAAAATATCGCTGAACAGCTCTGAAAAATACTGCGTCAGGTACGGTGCAAGCGTTGGCGTCATGCCAATCCGATATGCAACGGCCTCGGGGTCGCGAAATTGGGTGGCGGAATCGCGGATCTTCTGTGCGTCCGACAGAATGGATTCAGCGACACTCAGGATGCTCTGACCAAACGCGGTTGGCCGCACTTCGCTATTCAGCCGCAGAAACAGTTCAACACCCAGTTCCTGTTCCAGCTTCTTGATCTGGTTCGACAGAGCAGGTTGCGAAACGTTGCACGCAACCGCCGCCTGGCTGAACTTGCCATGCTTCGCGATGGCAAGCACGTATTCCAAATCTCTGAAATTCATCCGCCCAATCTCTCTGCGGTCATACAAAAGACGGCACTGGACCGTTCCCTTCTCTACCGTAAAGCGGGGAAAGGTGCATGAAATACAGATCAATTTCGCTGACAAAACTGTTAACCAGCGCATTCGAATAGAACGTCATGCGGGACAATTGTGACGTAACGTGTTGATTTATATAAGTTGAACTTCCCAGACGCTCACGAAAACCGTGATTATTAGCATTTGTTATACAACCGATTTGCACGATGAATTTCAGCTTACACGGGGTGCCGTCTACCCCTTTGCTACGTGGAATGTCCGAAACACCGGGCGGACCGCCAAACGTAACAATTTTTGACGGAGTACCCCATGCTGTCCCAAATGCTGACAAGCCTGCGCGCTCAGCTCTTGACCACGTCTACCATAGCCCAAGAGACCAACCGTGCCGGCCAAACCCTTTTCAATAACTTCTTTCAAAGTACCGTCGTCGACGACACTCCAGCCTTTGTTCTGGCAAATGACTTCTCGCGCCTGCTGAACTTTGGCGAGATCATCACCAACAACGCCGTCGCCGCTGTTCAGGCGCAGGGGCAGGATGTTGACGTATTCAACTTCCGCTCGGGCTTGATTGAGGCGAACAACGGCCCTGACGCATTGGCCACAGGCGTTCAGGTCACCGGCAGCGCAAGCGTTCGCAACTTTGGTGAGATTGCGGGCGAGTTCAACGGTGTGCAGTTTGCGGGCTCTCAAAGCTCTGGCGGTCTGGATAACTTCCGCGGCGGTGTGATCAGTTCGGACAGCCGTGCAGTAGACATTCAGGGCCAAGGCATTGATGTGCGCAACTTTGGCGGCATCATCGGCACCGGCAATCAGCGCAATGGCACGATCTATACCAACAGCACCACCGAAGACATTTCGATCTCGAACTTTGTGGGCGGCACGATTGACGCCGGCGAAGGCAACCAGGGCGCTGGTATCTCGTTGCAAATCGGCGACGAGGTCGGCGACCGTGTGGAAACTGACATCTTCAACGGCTTTGGTGCTACGATTCAGGGCCGTGGCCAAGGTGCGGCCAATACCGGGCTGGCCGGGGACGGCATCCGCATTGATGACGGTGCCGAAGGCGCCACGCTGGAAACCGAAATCATCAACAGCGGCCTGATCTCGACCGAAAGCAACCAGGGCACAGCCGCCGGTATCCGCATCGCCGATGGCGTAAATGCCGAAGGTGAGATCCTGAACACCTCGACCGGTGTGATTGAAGGTCCCCGTAACGGTCTGTATATCGGCGAAGGCGAACACGACCTGGACGTGCTGAACTTTGGCACCATCCAATCCGGCAGCCGCGCAGTGAACATCGACGGCTCGGGTGTCAACCTGATCAACGGCGGTGACATTCTGGGCACTGGCGACCAACGCAACGGTACCGTTTATGCCGACGGCACTGCGGATGATTTCTCGGTTCGCAATCTGGCCAACGGAACGATTGACGCAGGCGAGCACAACCAAGGTTCTGGTTTCGCCGCAGAAATTGGTGGGGCCGCCGACGGCGCCAACACATTCTCGCTGGAAAACGACGGCGTTATCCAGGGTCGCGGCAACGGCGCGGCAGGCACAGGCCTGGCGGGCGACGGTATTCGCATCGGCAACCCCGGCAATGAAGGCGTTGCTGAGGTGAACATTACCAACCGCGGCGAGGTGAGCTCGGAAGGTGCCAATGGCACTGTAGCCGGTGTGCGCTTTGTAGATGGTGTCGGTTTTCAGGGTGAATTCACCAACTCGGGCACGATCTCGGGTGTTCAAAATGGTGTCTACTTTGGCAACGCGGATCACACAGGTGGTAGCTTTGTGAACGAAGCAGGCGGTGTTGTGTCATCTGACAGCCGCGCACTCAACATTGATGGTATCGGTCTTGAGGTTTCCAACCAGGGTGAGATCCTCGGCACCAGCGATCAGCGCAACGGGACGGTTTATGCTGACGGAACCGCGGATGACTTCTCTGTACAGAACTCCGGTCTGATTGACGCAGGTGAGGGCAATCAGGGTTCAGGCATCGGAGTTGAAGTCGGTGGCGCAGAAGACGGTGCAAACACCATTGTGCTAGGTAATGCCGGCGTTATCACTGGGCGCGGAAACGCTGATGCAGCCTCGTCGCTGGCCGGTGACGGCATTCGCATCGGTAGCGTTGGCAACACCGGTACCGTCGACGGGTCGATCGGCAATATCACCATCATTTCGTCAGAAGGGAACAATGGCACCGTCGCTGGCGTCCGTGTTGTCGACGGAGTGAACTTTCAGGGTGAATTTATTAACCTCGGCGGCATCTCCGGTGTGCGCAACGGTGTCTACTTTGGCAATGGCGATCACACAGGTGGTTCGTTCATCAACGGGAGCAACGTGTCTTCCGGCAGTCGCGCTCTGAACATTGATGGCATCGGCCTGACCGTTGAGAACTCTGGGTTCATTTTCGGTACCGGGGATCAGCGCAATGGGACGGTCTACGCCGATGGTACTGCCGATGATTTCTCGGTTATCAACTCTGGCCGGATTGACGCTGGTGAAGACAACCAGGGTTCCGGGTTTGGTGTGGAAATCGGGGGTGCGGCAGACGGTGCTAACACCTTCACGCTGGAAAACTCCGGTGAGATCACCGGGCGCGGAAACGCTGGTGCGGCTACGTCGCTTGCCGGTGATGGCATTCGTATCGGCAATGTCGGCAACACCGGCACCACTGATGCGACCATTCTAAACACCGGAAACGTCTCCTCCAGCGGTGCCAACGGCACAGTTGCTGGCCTTCGTGTCGTCAATGGCGTGAATTTCCAAGGTACGCTGGAAAATCAGGGCTTCATTACCGGCATCCAGAACGGTGTATACTTTGGCACCGGTGACCACTCAGGTGGTTCGTTCGTGAACTCAGGTATTGTCGCTTCGGAAAGCCGCGCGCTGAACATCGATGGCGAAGGCCTTGAGGTCATCAACGAAGGCCAGATTGTCGGCGCAGGCAATCAGCGCAACGGCGCAGTTTATGCCGATGGAACCGCTGACAACTATAACTTCACCAACACTGGTACGGTCAGCGTCAATGATGGCGCCAACGGTTCTGCCGTATCGCTGCAAACCGGTGATGTTGATGGCGATATCGTCTTGGCAACCATCGTAAACCAAGGAATCTTCCAGGGTAACGGCGATGTCACCGAGGGCAATCAAGTCGGCGATGGTCTGCGCCTGTTCACGGGTCAGAACGACGCGTCCTTTGCCGGGGTTGTCATCAACGAAGGTCTCATTGCCGGGTCCGAGCATTCGGGCGCCGCAGCTGGTATCCGTATTGATGGGGGTCTGAACCTTCTGGGTGCGGTCCTGAACGAGGGCGAAATCCGCGGAACGGTCAACGCGATCGATGCATCGGATGCTGGTGACGTTACCATCGTCAACGACGACGAAGGTGTGATCAACGGCAACGTCCTGCTGGGCGATGGCAATGACATCTTTGTCGATCTGGGCACCACCAACGGTGACATCAACGGTGGCGCAGGTGATGATGTTTTGATCGCAGGCGATGCAGACAATGTGCTGACCGGTGGTCTGGGCAATGACTTCATCGACGGTGGAGAAGGCATCGATACAGCCGACTTCTCGGACCTGGATGTCGCAGTCGAAGTTCGTCTGGATGCCAACGGCAACGGCACGGCCACACGCGATACCGGCTTTAATGTCTCGATCGTGGATGCTGCTGTTGTGGCACCGGACCAGTTCGGGGCGAATATCCCGGATGGAGGTTGGTTTGTAGAAGAGGCCGTTCTGGGCAACCTGTACTACAACATCCACACCGCCGACTTCCCTGGTGGGGAAATTCGCGGGCAGCTTCTGGTCGACGGCGACGTGACCGAGAACGGGATCCGCACCGTCACGCTGAGCGGCGGTCTAGACGCGGCGCAAGAGCCTGGGCCGACATCGGACAGCGAGGCCTCCGGCAACGCAACCGTCGTCATCACTCAGAACCTTGCAACCGGCGAAGTCATCTACTCGAGCGAGCTGAGCGTAGTGGGCCTGAACGAAGCCGACCTTGCCACGCCGAACTCCGGTGTCCTCTCGGCAATCCATCTGCACAATGCGCCAGCGGGAGAAAACGGCCCGGTTGTGCAGGACACGTTGGTGGATGCGGGCGCGACGCTGGGTAACGTGGATACAGGTGGCACCGGTGTTGTCGGGCTGGACGTGATCGACAATCAGGTTGAAACCGACGTGCTGGTCTCGATCGAGAATGTCATCGGCTCCAATGATGGTGACGTAATCGTCGGCAGCGATCTGGAGAACGTTCTGAACGGCGCGGATGGCGACGACTTGCTAAACGGTGAGGGCGGCAATGACGTCCTGATTGGCGGCGAAGGCGCTGACACCTTCCTGTTCCAGGGCACCTTTGGTGACGATACCCTCTCGGACTTTGAAACGGGCGTGGACAGAATTCAGATCGGAGATCTGGGCTCTGACTTCGACGGCGGTCCGAGTACCGTTCAGGATGGTGACGACGCCGTCATCAGCTTCGGCGACGCAGGCTCGATCCGTCTGACCGGTGTCGATGCCGCTGACCTGACCGAAAACGACTTCATCGTTTAACCAATCAACAGCGGGGCGGCCCAGGTCGCCCCGTTTGTCAAACCGGAAAGGGTTCCCTGATGTCCCAGCAAACCAATCCCGTAAAAACCGCCTGGGGGTCGTTGCGCAAGGGTTTTGTCGCAGTTGCCTTCTTCAGCTTGTTTCTGAACCTGCTGATGCTGGCTGGTCCGCTTTATATGCTGCAGGTCTATGACCGGGTCCTGACCAGTCAGAATGTCGACACTTTGATCGCGCTGTCTGCATTGCTGGCTGGTGTTTTTGTTGTCGTCGCCTGCCTTGACCTGATGCGGATGCGCATTTTGGGACGTCTGGCCGCCCGCTTTGAGCTGAACGTTGGCGCGCCGGTCCTCGGTGCGGCTATGCGCCGCCGTGTCCATGGCGAAGCCGAGGCTGGCGAAAACCTTGTCGAAGACGTGAACGGCTTTCGTGAATTCATCTCGGGAACCACGCTGACCGCGTTTTTCGACGCGCCGTGGATCCCGCTCTATCTGTTGGTCCTTTATGCCCTTCACCCCTATCTGGGTCTGCTTGGTCTGGCCGGGGCCGTCATGCTGACGATCATGGCTCTGATCAACAACTCGCGCGCCCGGGAGCCGATGCGGTCGGCTTCGCAAGCGCGCGGTCGTTCCGATGCGTTGTTCGGCACCAGTGACAAGAACGCCGAGCTGGTTCAGGCACTTGGCATGAAATCCGATTTGGTGCGGCGTTGGACGTCGCTTCAGGCTGAAGCCCATCTGCACAAAACCCGCGCCGCTGACCGGGTTGCCAGCTTTTCTGTCGTGTCCAAGACCGTTCGGATGGGTTTGCAGTCGGCCATTCTGGGACTTGGCGCGGCACTGGCCATCACCGGAGAATCCACCGCTGGCGTCATGATCGCGGCAACCATCGTGCTGGCCCGTGCACTGGCTCCAATTGACCAATTGATCGGTCAATGGCGCAGCTTTCTGGCCGCGCGCGGGTCGTATTCCAAGCTGGCAAAACTAACCGAAGAGTTTGCCGAAGCCCCACCCAATCTGCACCTGCCGCGCGCGTTCAAATCTCTGGACGTCAAGATTGCGCAGGCAGGCCCCCCGCGCGCCGTCAACGCCTCGCTCCGCCAGATCGACTTTGGCCTTGTGCCCGGAGATGTGTTGGCAGTTATCGGGCATAGCGGTTCGGGCAAGACCACCTTGGGCAAGATGATTGCCGGTATCTGGCACCCCCAACGGGGTGAGGTTCTGCTGGACGGCAGCCCGATGTCCAAATGGAACCACGAGGATCTGGGCAAACAGATCGGTTATCTGCCACAGGATATCGAGCTGTTCGACGGCACGATCCGCGAAAACATCGGGCGCTTCTCTGTCGCCATAGACGATGCCGAAATGCTGCGTGCCGCACGCGAAGCCGGTGTGCACGAAATGATCAGCGCCCTTCCCGATGGATATGAAACGCGCATCGGTCGGGGGTTCTTTCTGTCGGGTGGTCAACGTCAGCGGCTGGCACTGGCCCGGGCGCTTTATGGCGATCCGTTTGTGTTGGTTTTGGACGAGCCGAATTCGGATCTGGATGCCGAAGGCGAACAGGCCCTGCGTGATGCGATTACAGCAGCGCAGTCCCGCGGCGCAATTGCCATCGTCATGACCCATCGTCCTGCAACGTTGCAGGCTGCCAACAAAGTAATGGTTCTGCGAAACGGCGCTCAAACACAGTTCGGGGATAAAGAGGACGTCCTTAAGGTCAATCGCCGGAACGTTCTGGACAAACCGACTCAATCCGGGGCGCAGGAACCCACCGCGCGCTCTGCCAATACAACTCAGATCAGCGGAGCTGCCCAATGACCAAGTTGATGAAACGCACACAATCCCCGAACGTGCTCACCGCCCAGGATGTGCAAGTATTGGACATCACGACCGAAGCCTCTGGCATCAAACGCTATGTCCTGTTTGGGTTGTTTACCCTGATGGCTTTCGTCGGCGGCAGCATCTATTGGGCCTTCGCCTCGAAACTGGATGGTGCGGTCGTCGCGCCAGCACAGTTTGTGGTGGAAGGTGACCGCAAAACGGTTGAACATCTGGACGGAGGGATCATCGACTCGATCCTTGTCACGGACGGTGAATTTGTTCAGGCAGGTCAGCCCCTCGTACGGCTTGACAGCTCGGATATCGACGTAGATCTGAGCGTCCTGGGCAGCCAATTGGGCGAATTGTCGGTCCGGCGCGCCCGCTTGCTGGCGCAGATCAACGGCACGGACAGGTTTGACGAACCAACCGCATTGGCCGGGTTCAGCGATGGAATGCAGCGGCTGCATTGGTTGTCGCCCTACCTGACGCAGAAACAACTATTTGACGCCGAAGCCCGCGCCCGCCGGACCGAGGCTCAAATCAACGCGCAGCGCATTCAGGGGCTGCGCAATCAGATCGCCGGCCTGAACGAACAACGCCTCTCAACCCAAAATCAGAAGGACATCACGCAGGTTGAGCTGTCCAATCTGAAATCTTTGCTGGACAAAGGGCTTGTGGCCGTCACACGGGTCAGCGCGCGCCAGATCGAAATGGAACGTCTGGGCGGTGTCGATGCGTCGTTGCGCACCCAGATCGCGCAGGCCCAGGACCAGATGCAAGAGTTGCAGCTGTCCCTGCTCAGCCAACAAAAGCTGCGCGACGAGGTGATCGCCGGAGAGCTTGCGGTTGTGGATGCCCAGCTTGATCTGATCCGGTCACAATATTCAGGGGCATCGGAACGGTTGAAACGAACACAGGTCCTGGCCCCTGCCAGCGGGCGGGTCGTTAATTTGGCAGTATCTACAACCGGCGGCGTCATTCGCCCCGGAGAGGCGATCATGGATATTGTTCCCGCCAATCAAGCCCTGATCGTCGAAGCACGTATCAAGACCGCCGACATCGACAAGTTGCAGATCGGTCAGGCAACGCGCATTCGCCTGTCAGCCTTTACGCAGACCGATGTGCCTGAAGCCAGCGGCCGGATTTTTGACATCTCAGCCGACGCGCTGGAGGACGATCGCACAGGCGAGCCTTATTACAAAGCCCGGGTGAAACTGGATCCCGATCAACCCATCGAAGTCGCCGCACTGGATCTGTTGCCAGGAATGCCCGCGGATCTGTTCGTGAAAACCGGCGAGCGCGCAGTAATCAGCTATCTGTCACAGCCAATCAGTGACCGGCTGGCCAAGACTTTTATCGAGTGACTTGTTTTGCCCGCATCCGGCTTGCCGGGTGCGGGTCGTTCACATCTTTCTTGTGATTAAATGCAGCAGGTTAGACGCCGTATCGCGCCATGAACATATCAACGGCCTGCGTCGCAATTGCATCCAACTCTGCTTTGGAAAAGCTCTTTTGAACACCGATGGCAGCGCGGGTCCAAATCCGAACCTTGCATAGTTCACTGAACTGTTCGGCCGCCAATTGCAGGTTGTCGATGGCGAGCTCACCCTTGTTGACTGCCTTTTCCAGATACTCGACCATCTGGCGCTGACCGTTCTGCGGCCCGGCCTCATAAAATGTTTGGCCCAGCTCGGGGAACCGGTCACGCTCGGCGATGCAGATGCGGAACATTTGTTGCGAGAAGTCCGAGACTAAAAAAGTCGTCAGTTCCGTCGCCGCGATAGTCAGAACTTCGCGCGCTGGCTTGCAGTCGTCGACCATCGCCACGACGTTTTCGGCCATTCTCCTGCACTCGACCTGCGCCACTTCCATGAACAGCAGGCGTTTGTCCGGGAAATAACTGTAGAGCGTCGCCTTCGACACCCCCGCAGCGCGCGCGATGTCGTCGACGCTTGCACCTTCGAAACCATCCGCCATGAAAACCTCTCGGGCTCCGCGCAGGACCTGATCAAATTTTCGGCCTGTTCGCAGAATGACGGCTGCTTCGGTCATGTACTCTCCTTCGGTCGATTGGGTGACAAATGTATAAACCGTTCAGTTCAGATACAACAAATCGCACAATTAGCAGGCATCTGGCAACACAGATGACGTTAGGTTTTCGATTGACCAGTTAAGTTATTTTACAACGCGCGTCCCCAAAACCCTATAACTGGCCCGTCACATCTTGCAGCCTGTGTGTTACGTGCTACCACGTTGCACATGGTCGATATCTTTCTGCGCACACTGCCCTTTTTTGCGATCATCGGCTTGGGGTACTGGGCCGGGCGCAGTCGATTTTTTTCTGAAGAAGCAACGGCGTACCTGACGAAATTCGTTTTCTATTTTGCGCTGTCGGCCATGCTGTTTCGCTTTGCCGCCACCCTGCCCTTTGCGGATATCTTCAATGCAAGGCTAGTCGTTGGATACTTGATCGGAACCGCCGCTGTGTACGTCTTGGCGACGGTTGTCGCATGGATACGCCGGCTTGATATCCCGACCGCAGCGGTAGAGGCACAATGCGCGGCCATCGGCAATGTCGGTTTTCTGGGCCTGCCCATGCTGGCGCTGCTGTTTACCGAAGCCGCGATTGGCCCGGTTATGCTGGTTCTGACGGTAGATCTTGTGGTGTTTTCATCCCTGATCGTCATCCTGATAAATGGTGGGCGCGACGGACGGTTGACGCCTGCAACCTTCCGCCTGATCGGGATTGGGTTGATCAAGAATCCAATGATTGTTTCGATCTCAGCAGGATTGCTGTGGTCCGCCTTGCAGATCCTCGTTCCTGTCCCATTGAATGATTTCCTGACAATTCTGGGCGGGGCAGCCACACCGGGTGCCCTGTTCGCGATCGGAGCTTCTCTGGCCAGCAAATCCGCGGAACGCGTTCACATTGCAGGCTGGCTGAGCTTTTGTAAATTGGTTGTCCACCCTGCTTGTGTCGCCGTTGTGTTGCTTTGGGTTTTGCCCGTGGCTGCGTTTCCTGCTTCCGTCGCCATCGCCGCCGCGGCACTGCCGGTGGCGGGTAACGTCTATATGCTGGCCGCCCATTACAGGGTGGCGCCGCACCGTGCATCTGCTGCGATACTTTTGTCCACAGCGGCCAGCATTCTGACGGTGCCATTGGTCATCGCCTGGGTTGGAACGCCCTGATCTAGGCCTTGTCAAAAATGGCACATCAAAGCCGCTCAGCCTTTACGTATCGAGCGTGGAAGGATAGCCATGTCGCAAACCCAACGTAAGGACAAAACCAAATGGAAACCCTTTCGGAAAATGCATGTTTCGGAGGCGTTCAGGGCGTCTACCGCCACGCCTCGACTGCCTGCCAATGCGACATGACCTTTGGCCTGTTCCTGCCAGCCGAGGCCAAGGACGGCCCGGTTCCGATTTTGTGGTATCTGTCAGGCCTGACCTGCACCCATGAAAACGCGATGACCAAAGCAGGTGCTCAGGCTTGGGCGGCCGAGCAAGGCATCGCGGTTGTCTTCCCGGACACCTCCCCGCGCGGTGAGGGTGTCGCGGATCACGAGGATTATGATCTGGGCCAGGGCGCCGGGTTCTATCTGAACGCCACGCAGCAACCTTGGGCGCCGCATTTCAACATGTGGGATTACGTGGCCGAAGAATTGCCTGCTTTGCTGATCGAAAACTTCGCGATCGATGCGGAGCGTCAGGCAATAACCGGACATTCGATGGGAGGTCACGGGGCGCTGACGCTCGCGATGAACCTGCCGGGTCGCTTCCGGTCTGTCTCCGCCTTCGCACCCATATCGAACCCGACGGGTGCGGATTGGGGTCGCAAGCAATTAAGCGCCTACCTTGGCGACGATGAGACGGCATGGGTCAAACACGATGCCTCGGTCATGATGAAAGAAATCGGCTTTGATGGCCCTATCCTGATCGACACTGGTGCCAGTGACCAATTCATCGACTTGCTGCGCCCCGAAACTTTGGCGCAGGCGATTGCCGAACGTCGTCAGCAGGCAATCTTCCGCCTGCAACCGGGCTACGATCATTCGTACTTCTTCGTGTCGACCTTCATGGAAGACCACATCACCTTCCACGCTGAGGCACTGTACGGAGACTGAGGCATGAGCCAATACGACTATGACCTGATCATCATCGGGTCCGGCCCCTCGGGTCGGTCGGCCGCGATTCAGGCGGGCAAGCTGAAACGGCGCGTTTTGGTGATTGATCGTAAGGATCGGTTCGGCGGCGTGTCCGTCCACACCGGTACGATCCCGTCAAAGACCTTGCGCGAAACGGTTCTGAACTTGTCGGGCTGGCGCGAGCGCAGCTTCTACGGCCGCTCGTACCGGGTCAAAGATCAGATCCGGGCCGAAGACCTTAAGGCACGTCTTCATATGACGCTGGATCACGAAGTTGACGTGTTGGAGCACCAGTTCAACCGCAACCATGTGGAGACCTTGAACGGATTGGCCAGGTTCGTTGGGCCGCACGAGGTGGAAGTCGCCACTGATGCAGGTGAGACCACGCGACTGACAGCAGCCAAGTTCCTGATAGCAACCGGAACAAAAACCTATCGCCCGGATTATGTGCCATTCAACGGAAAGACCGTTGTGGACGGTGACGATTTTCTTGAGATGGCAGAGATCCCACGCTCGCTGGTCGTGATAGGTGCCGGAGTGATTGGCGTGGAATACGCCACCATGTTCTCGGCATTGGACGTTCGGGTGACGTTAATTGAACCTCGTGAAACCTTCTTAGATTTCATCGACACCCGCCTAATCCATGATTTCACCCATCAGATCCGCGAAAACGGCGTGGACCTACGTCTGGGCTCAGCCGTTCAAAAGATAGAAGACGCTGGGGGCCATGTCGAAGTGACTCTCGAGAATGGCCGCCACGTGCGAGCTGAGATGCTACTGTTCGCCGCCGGGCGCATGGGGGCGACATCGGCATTGAACCTGCAGGCCGTTGGCTTGGAAACCGATCATCGCAATCGGATCGACGTGGATCGCAAGACGTATCAAACTGCAGTGCCGCATATCTACGCGACTGGCGATGTGATTGGGCACCCATCATTGGCCTCAACCTCGCTGCAACAGGGCCGTGTGGCTGCATGTCACGCGCTGGAAACCCCTACCCTGCCGGAAAGTCCCTGGTATCCTTACGGCATTTATTCGGTCCCCGAGATCTCAACTTGCGGCATGTCCGAAGAGGAACTGCAAGAACGCGGCATCCCATACGAAGTTGGCGTGGCGCGGTTCCGGGAGACCTCGCGCGGGCATATCATGGGGTTGGAACACGGCATGCTGAAGATGCTGTTTTCACTAAAAACCCGCCGGGTGTTGGGTGTTCAGATCGTGGGTGAAGGCGCGACCGAGTTGATCCATATCGCGCAGGCGGTCCTGAATCTGAAGGGCACGGTGGATTACTTCGTGCAGAATACGTTCAACTATCCAACCCTGGCCGAGGCCTACAAGATCGCCGGCCTGGATGCATTCAACCGGATGCCCATTCCGGAAGAATTCAAAGTGCGCAAGAAACCAGCAGAACCGACCAAGAAAGAGGCCAAGAAGGCGTGACGACCCTCTATATCGATGGCGATGCCTGCCCCGTGAAAGCCGAGGCTGAACGGGTTGCAACCCGGCACAAAGTTCCGATGGCACTGGTGTCAAACGGTGGCTTGCGGCCGTCTGCAAACCCATTGGTGCAGGTGGTTATCGTGTCCGAGGGTGCGGATGAGGCTGACAAGTGGATCGCCGAACGCTGTGGGCCTAGTGACGTTGTGGTGACATCCGATATCCCGCTGGCCGCAAAATGTGTCGAAGCCGGTGCGCGGGTTCTGCGGCCAAACGGTGAAGCCTTTACCGCGGCCAATATCGGCCAGCAACTGGCCATGCGTGATTTGATGGCCGACTTGCGCGCATCCAACCCATTGGGCGCGGGCGGCGGCGGAAAACCTTTTGGCAAGGCTGACCGATCCCGGTTTTTGGACGCCCTGGAACGGGAATTGAGGGCTGCGCAGCGGGGCTAGTCCTCCCGCTTTCCAGCGACGCATCAAAGATGCGTCTTTGACAATTGGGCCGGGCAGCGCTGCGCGCTGCGGTTGTGCCTTGAACAATTCTGTCGCGCTTGGTTCAGTAGCACCAACTAAGGAACAAGAAGACAGGTACTAACATGTCGGTGAAAGCTGTTGTTTTTGACATCGGGAACGTTCTGATCGAATGGCAACCCGAACGCTATTATGACCGGGTCATCGGAGAAGAGCGCCGTCGCGCCATGTTCTCTGAGGTCGATCTGCACGGAATGAATGACCTCGTGGATCAGGGTCACCACTTCACTGATACGATCTATGATTGGGCCGAGAAGTACCCCGAATGGCGAGATGAAATTCGCCTGTGGCACGACAAGTGGATCGAACTTGCCACGCCCGAAATCCCCCATTCAGTTCGCCTGCAGCGGGCCTTGCGGGCCAAAGGCGTGCCGGTTTTTACATTGACCAATTTCGGGGTGCAAAATTTCGACTATGCGACGACGGTTTACCCGTTTCTCAACGAGTTCGACAAACAATACGTGTCAGGACGGATGCAGACCGTCAAACCGCACGTTCCGATCTATGAAATGGTAGAAGAAGACTGTGGCCTGCCGCCCGAAGCGCTGTTGTTCACCGATGACCGGATCGACAATATCGCAACGGCGCGCGCCCGGGGATGGCAAACGCATCACTTTACCGGACCAGAAGGCTGGGCGGACCGGCTTGTGCAAGAAGGCTTGCTGACGGTCGAAGAGGCGCGATAGCTTAGGCGGTGGCCAATGATCGGTTTTCGCGAATGGGCAGGTGGACGATGGCGCTGAACGCCCCAATCGCAACGCCGATCCACCAGACCATGGTGTAGTCGCCGTACTGGTCGTACATCCGGCCGCCCAACCAGACCCCCAGGAAACTGCCGACCTGATGGCTGAAAAAGATGATCCCATACAGCGTGCCCATGTAGCGCAGCCCATAGAGATGCGCGACCAACCCCGAAGTAAGCGGAACGGTGGCAAGCCAAAGCGAACCCATGACCAGCGAAAACACGATGACCGACAGGGGCGTGATCGGGAACACGATGAAAGCCGCCGCCGCAAGTGTACGCGCTGTATAAACACCTGCCAGAAGGAATTTTTTGGGAAAGTGGTTCCCGGCCCAACCCGCCAACAGAGTGCCTGCAATATTGGCCAGACCAATTAGTGAAATCGAAACAGCCCCTAGTGCTGATGTAGTAGTGATGCCGATCGAATGCAGAACGCCGCCGGGTTGAATGGGTCCGCACATCTCGGTCACAAAAGCGGGAAAGTGTGCGGTGATGAAGCCAAGTTGGTAGCCGCAGCTGAAAAAGCCCAGAAAGATCAGCGTATAGGATGGATCGCGGAACGCTTTGGTCAGGATCTGGCTCATGCTTTCTTCGAGCTCTGCCTTGCTGGCGGCCTGCGGGGCGCGCATGAACGGCAATGTCAGCACCAGTGCCAAAATCACTGTGGCGAATACAATGAACACCTGCTGCCAGGGCATAAAGCTTAGCATCCATTCGGCTGTAGGGGCCCCCAGGACCTGACCGAAACTGCCCGCAGCTGTGATAATCGCGAGCGACATGGAGCGGTTTTCGTCCGACGATGCCCGCGCCACCACGGCAAGGACCACGCCAAATCCTGTTCCCGCGATACCGAACCCCACGAGCCATGCGTACATCTGGTGTTCGAACGGGGTGACGGACCAGGCCGACAGAACCATACCCGCCGCGTAGGTCAGAGCCCCCAGAGTAATCGCGCGCCTGTCGCCGACTTTTTCGGCGATGGCGCCGAATATTGGCTGCCCAATGCCCCAGGCCAAATTCTGAATTGCGATTGCCATCGAAAAGTCCGAGCGCAGCCAGCCGAATTCATCTGCGATGGGGATTTGAAACACGCCAAACGATGCGCGCACGGCAAAACTGACGGTGATGATGATACACCCGACGATCAGGATGGGGTTCAGCAAGCGCGTGTGTTGGGGCATTAGGTCCTCGGGCGTTCAAGAACCAGACGTTACCGCGTTTAGTTTGTGCGTCAATTCAGGAGTTTTGCGGTCACGGATCAGCAAAATTGATGCGTCCGAGAAATGGCTGCTTTTCAACGGGCAAACCGGGCGCTATGCCTCAAAACATGACGGGTTTGATATCGCTTTATGACACGCAGGTGGCCGACGGCACCCTGACCAGAGACGACGCGCAAGAGGCTGTTCTTCCTCATTTCGAACGTATCCGGGCGGCATTGGCCGAACCTGTGAAACGGGGGTTCTTTCGAAAAGCCCCGCCGCCGCCCAAGGGTTTATATCTGTGGGGCGGAGTCGGGCGCGGAAAATCCATGCTGATGGATATGTTCGTCGACTCTTTGGCAGACATCCCCGCCCGCCGAGTGCATTTTCACGCCTTTATGCAGGAAATCCACGCAGGCATGCACAAGGCCCGTAAGGATGGAGTGGAAGACGCGTTGGCTCCAGTGGCCGCCTCGGTGATCAAGTCCGCGCGCGTACTGGCATTTGACGAAATGCAAATCACCGATATCACGGACGCGATGATTGTTGGTCGTCTGTTCGATCTGCTGCATGAAGGTGGTACCGTGGTCGTGACGACATCGAACCGCCATCCGGATGACCTTTACAAGGACGGGCTAAACCGTCAGCTATTTTTGCCTTTCATTGCACATATCAAAGAACAGCTTGAGGTGTGGGAGCTGATCTCACCCACGGATTACCGCCAAAACCGGCTGGAAGGCGCACCTGTTTACTTTACGCCCATAGGCCCCGAAGCACGCGCGAGCATTCGCAGCGTCTGGAATGACCTGGCCGGGGGGGCGGCGGACCCGCTGATCCTGCAGGTCAACGGTCGTGCGGTAGAACTGCCCGCTTTTCGAAACGGCGTGGCGCGGGCCAGTTTTTACGACCTTTGTGGAAGGTTGCTGGGCCCGGCAGATTATCTTGCTATCGCGGAAGCGGTAAAAGTTCTGGTGCTTGAGGACATCCCGCGCCTGTCGCGCAATAATTTTAACGAAGCCAAACGGTTCGTAACGTTGATCGATGCACTGTATGAGGGAAAAGTCCGCTTGATCTGTTCAGCTGCGGCAGAGCCCGAGATGCTGTATGTCGAAGGTGAAGGCACATTTGAGTTTGAACGCACCGCGTCGCGCCTGCGCGAAATGCAGGATCAGGATTGGGGGCAATAGGGGCGCTGCCCCCGCCGCGCTTTGCGCGTCTCCCCGGGATATTTTTGGCCAGATGAAGCTGTGCGGATGTGCGTTCGTCAGCCGTTCTCGCGCAGAATATTACCGGCCAAGTATAGTGATCCACAGATCAGAACCCGCACCTGCGGGTCATTTTCGGTAATGTTTTTCAGGGCCTCGGTCACACTGTCGGCGGTGGACGCTGCTAGCCCAACCCGAGAAGCGGCTTCAGCGGTGTCGTCAGCGCTCAGCGTATTGACCTCACCCGGGATAGAGACTGCCGTCAGGCTTTGCGCCTGCGCGGCAAGCGGAGCCAGATACCCGGTGACGTCCTTTGTGTTCAACATCCCACAGATCATATGGGTTGGACGTGCAGGCAGCTTCGCCAGTAGATCGGCCAATGCCAAACCTGCGGCGGCGTTGTGACCGCCATCCAGCCAGAGCTCGGCCTCGGGGGCCTGTTCGACCAGAGGGCCGGTTTTCAATCGCTGCATGCGGGCTGGCCATTCAGCCTTGGTCACCGCAGCCTCATAGGCGTCTTCCCCAAGATCCAGATAACGCAAGACCGCTAGCGCAGCACCGGCATTTTGATACTGATGTGCGCCCAACAGATTTGGCAGCGGTAGATCGCGCAGGCCAGTTTCGTCCTGATAGACGAGCCGCCCGTTTTCTTCGGTGACGTGCCAGTGTTGGCCATGCACCAACAAAGGTGCACCCAGACGCGCGGCAGTGTATTCAATGACCTCCAGCGCCTCATCCTGTTGCGGGCCAACGATGCAGGGAACACCGGGCTTGATGATGCCGGCCTTTTCTGCGGCGATCTTGCCCAAGGTATCGCCCAAAAATTGCTCATGGTCGATTGAAACCGGCGTGATGACCGTTACCGCTGGGTCGTGAATGACATTGGTCGCATCCAACCGGCCACCCAACCCGACCTCAAGCAACGTGTAGTCCGCCTTGGACCGGGCAAAAGCCAGCAGGGCCGCGCAGGTCGTGATCTCAAAATACGTGATGTTCTCGCCACCGTTGGCGGCATAACATTCGTCCAGAACCGCCGTCAGATCCGGTTCGGAAATGAGTTCACCCGCCAGACGAATACGCTCATGAAACCGGGCCAGGTGGGGCGAGGTATAGGCATGGGCGGTCAGCCCTGCCCCTTCCAGCCCCGCTCGGATCATGGCCTGGGTCGAGCCCTTGCCGTTGGTTCCCGCGATGTGGATCACCGGCGGCAGTTTGTTTTGCGGATTGTCCAGCGCGGCCAGCAGACGCCAGACACGATCCAAGGTCAGGTCAATGATCTTGGGATGCAGCGCCATCATCCTTTCCAGGATGACGTCCGATGTCTGAGGGGTCATTTCTCTTCCGCGTCTTCAGCCGGGGCTTCTGCCACTGCATCTTCGGATTCGGGCGCAGGCAGATCGCCTTTGACCGCCGGAGGCTGGTTCATCAACATCCGCGTGATGGTGATCAACTCATCGCGCATTTCGGTCCGCTTGGTCACACGGTCCAACATGCCGTGATCCAACAGGTATTCCGCGCGTTGGAAGCCTTCGGGCAGCTTTTCCCGGATCGTCTGTTCGATCACGCGGGGACCGGCAAAACAGATCAGCGCATTGGGTTCCGAGATATGGACATCACCCAGCATCGCGTATGAAGCCGTCACACCGCCTGTCGTTGGGTGAGTCAGCACTACGATGTAGGGCAGATTTGCCTCTTTCAGCATTTCTACTGCCACGGTTGTGCGGGGCATCTGCATCAGGCTCAGGATACCTTCTTGCATCCGCGCGCCACCAGCAGCGGAAAACAGGATCAGCGGGCGTTTCTGTTTCACAGCCTCTTGCGCGGCCGCGATGATCGCGTTGCCGACATACATGCCCATGGATCCGCCCATGAACGAAAAGTCTTGCGCGGCCGCAACAATCGGGGTCCGGCCAATTTCGCCTAAGGCGACCAACATCGCCTCTTTCTCGCCCGTTTTCTTTTGGGCGGCTTTCATCCGGTCGGGGTATTTCTTCTGATCGCGGAACTGAAGCGGATCGTCTTTGGGCGCGGGAACCTCAACCTCGGTAAAGATCCCACCATCGAACAGATGATCGAACCGCGCGCGCGGTGTGATCGCCATGTGATGATCGCACTGGGTGCAGACATTCTGGTTTTCTGCCAACTCACGGTGAAACAGCATGGTTCCGCATTCATCGCATTTGTGCCAAAGATTCTCAGGCACTTCTCGGCGCGAGAAGATCGAGTTGATCCGTGGGCGGACGTAGTTTGTAATCCAGTTCATATCGGAACCTTGGCTTGTGCGGCTTTGACGTCAAATAAGACGCTACGGAAAGAAATGCAATCAACGCCTGAGCGCAACCCGCGCCGTTAGCCAACTGACGATCATCACAGCAAAATCCACATACAGCCATTGCCGCAGCGCCCCGGTATCCGACATGTCGTAAGGAAGCAGATACAATGCCAGACCACTTAAGCCATCGGGTAAGGAAACAAACAGCAGAGCGACCATATTATTGAACAGGTGCAATGCGATAGCAGGCCCTAACGTCCCTGCCCGTGCCGTCAGATCCGCCGCCGTCAGGCCAAACATCCCAGACCACACAGCAACCAATAGCGCGTTGTCTCCGGCCGCGCCGGGGGCATAGTGACCTGCCGCGAACAAAATCGACGGTACGCCCAACCAAATAACCGGCGATCGGAATCGCGCTGCCAGACTTTGCTGAATGTATCCCCGAAAAAGCACCTCTTCAGCGCTTGTCTGAATCAGCACTGCAAAAAGCGAGAAAGGCAGAAACAACAGCCAGGTCGACAGTGCCAAATTCTGCGTCAGCGTTGCGCCCATGCCATATGGCGGCAAGATGGCCACGACGATCCCAACGATCAGCAATGCCTTAAAAACACTCCAGAATTGCCCAATGCCCTCGCGCCATGGACCACAGATTGAGCTCAGCGTTCGATGTTGTAGGCGTTTTGCAGCGATGGACACGCCCAATGTGATGAAGCCAAAGCTTGCCAATAGCACCAAAAGTGCAACCGGGGATGCGCCGGTCAACAAACCTTGAGCCCACTCCACGGACCCAAGGCCCGCAACCAATCCAAAAAGTAGAAAATTCAGCAGGATGCCAACCACGCCAACAATGGTCAGCCCGACCAGCAGGCGCCACAGCTCTGGCCGTGCGCGCGAAGGTGCAACCAGCCGTTCATGCGCTATGTATCTGCCGGGGTGGGCGTCAGGCATTGTCGGCCACATCCCGGTTCGGCGCGTCATCGTCGAAGATCAATGAGGTTGCATTGGCGGCGTTCAGCCTTTGGGAAATCGTAGTCAGATAGCCGGCAACCGTCTGCAGCAGCTGCATCGCAACACCTGCATCACTTTCAATAACCGCGCGCAATTCCTCGGCCCCAATGCGCAGGAACGAACAATTCTTGACCGCGACCAAATCAAATTGCCGAATTTCACCCGTGATGATCGACAAGTCTCCGATCAGACGCCCCGGCTCGATGACCGAGATCGTACGCGCGGTTCCGTTCCCTTCATTCCAGATCAGGTCGGCTTCGCCCGAAATACACAGATAAGCGGCATCTGGCGTTTGCCCTTCGGAAAAGATGATCTGCCCGGCTGCGGCATCGTACCATTGCGCCGAAAACGCCAGAAGGCGCTGGTTGCGACCGTCAATGCCGGATAACAGCTCGGTCGACGAGATAATCTTGAGCTTGCGGCTCAGGTCATCTGTTGAGCTGGCCTCTTCTTCTGGACGGGTTCGCGAGACGCCGTCTATTCGACCATCCTTGATCTCGACGAACAGATCATAGGCTTCGGGATGGGCAAAGTAATCCTCCATGAAGACCATGATGGAATCCGGCAACAATTCCCGCAGTTTCAGCCGAGTTCTCAGCCTACTCTCGGAATCATGGCTGGCCAGAGCTTTGTCCAGGATCAACACATCAGGACGCTTGATTCCCGCGCGCGAGAATGCGGCGCGTTCCTGAAATACCGTCGGCAGGTTATTCCCACCCAGACCCGAGGGCAGGTCATAGATAATGGCCGCCGCCCGGCGGCGCAGACCAGCTTCGTTCATGGCTTCGGCGACGACATCTTCGATTTCATCCGTGTGCGCCCCGGCCATCAAAGAAACCCGCCCGAACAGGGCATTTTCCATGACAGTCATGCGTTCAATATATGCATCCGGCGTGACCGGAACGAACATCCCATCCATCGAGGCACGCAGCTGTTCCGCTTGCCCCCTTCGGATGGCCAAGATCTTATCTTTGTACTCGTCCGGAAAATCAGGCCCGATCTGTTCCGCGGTCAGCAGGAACGGAACGGTCAGCAACAAGGCACGCTCGCCCTCGCTGATTGCTTCATCCCCTTTGGCTTTGCGCCGATCCTCGATATCAAGCAGGCGGTGGAACATATCCTTGGCCATACCCAGACGAAGGAACAGCGGGTGATCTGCCCCGTCCCGCCCAAACGTCTGGTGCAGTGTTTCCAGCACCGCGCTTGCAATGCTCATTGCATCATCATCCAGATCGTGATGGCGCAGCATCCACATGAACCGATCATCGCCCGCCAGAATATCCGGTGAGATATCGCGAGACGGAGCGGCAAACAGCAGGTTGCCCCCCAGCGGAACAGCCGGGTTAAAGCGGTCCGGTTCGAACCGATAGACATACCGCGCCAGGTCTTTTTCTTCCAACCTCTGCGCGACCGTATCGCGCAGATTTACGATATCACGCGCCAGGGCAGAATGTTGCACTGGATCGAACTGGGTACGTAATGTCCGGCGGAACATGAACTCGTCGATGCCCATCGCCTCGACCAGCTGAAACCACCAGTTGCGGATATCCTCGATGTCTTCCAACCCTGCCAGGCCGGGATCGATCCACTCATCCGACAGAGAATCCGGAGGGTTCCCGGCCCGCACCGCTTCGATCTGCCACCGGCTTGGGGCCTTCTTTGCGTCGGGTTCGTGTTGTGGATGGGTTCGCAACGGCATCAAAAGGTTATCGCCTAAAGTCCCGTCAAACAGATAGGGTCGCGAATAGGCATAGCCGATCCGCGCCGCAATTACCGTCTGATGGAGTTTTAGCAAATCGTGACCCGCAATTGTGACGCTGCCTTGTATCGGCAAAAGCTCTCGTGTCAGCAGTTGCGCCAACGCGCCGCGCTCGGCGGCGCTTGACGACTGAATAGCAACGCGGGCGCCCTTGGGGATGGTCAGATCGATATCTTCAAGGATGGTTTTCCCGTCATCATCGCGCACTGTTACATTGCGCAGTTCGATATCGCCGCTGAGATGCGGAATGGACTCTGGCTCACCCACAAATAGCTCTTCAGGGATCATGTTGTCCGGGGCAAAGCGTTCAATCACGATTTCCCAACGCAACGACATATCCTGAACCTGGTTGTAATAGGTCAGCAAATCTTTCCATGGGCCGCTAAGGTCCTTGTATGCCCCAAGCGCCGCGACCAACGCACCCACTGTCACTTCACCCGTGATCGCCAGATAGCCACCGACCGAATAGAACAGGAACGGCGTCATCTGAGTGATCAGATTGTTGAGGAACTTCATAAAGAACTTCTTGTTGTAGATCTTGAACCGGATCTCGAACAAGGTTCCCAACCGATGGCTGAATTGTGCCAACCGATAGCGCCAGCCGCCATTGGCCCGCAAATCGCTGATGCCCGCTGCGCTTTCGCCAATTTCCGAGCTGAGGTGGCGGACCTGCTGAATACGTTCCTTGTTCAGCAGGTTGATCTGGCGCTGCAGTTTTGGGATCAGCCATGCCTGCAACGGAATCAACGCGATGCTGGCCAGACCGAACCAAACGCTTTGCATGAACAGAAAGGTGACAATGGTCATCATCTGACCAAACTGGAACACCGGCTGGGCAATCGCATCACCCATCAGGCCGCCCATCGGTTCGGCCTCAGAGGTGATCATTGAAACAAGTTCACCTTGGCTGGTGGTGGCAAAATACGATTTCGGGAATCGCATCGCGCGGTGAATCAGCGTGAACCGAAGCCGGCGCAGCATACGCTCGGCCAATATGCCCTTCATCGTGTTGATGCGCATCTTCATCAAGCCGCTGGCGATTACAGTGGCCAAAAATGCAAAACAGAGGATTAGCAGATATTGGACCTGCGTGAAGGTGAACCCAAAAAGTGTAACGCTATCGTTGGGCGCACCAATTGCGTCGTTGATGATCTGTTTTGGCAGCTCAAGCGAGGCGTAGAGAAACGGAAACGACAACACCGTCAGAAACAACAGCACAAGCTGCTGCTTTTTCGAGTGTTTCCAGATGAACGAAAATAGTGTGGGTTCCATGCCCCGGCCTTGCCTCAAAGAATTTAGTACGCGGTTTTTCGGATAATCCAAAGCAATCAGGTGCCGGACGGTACGCACAGTCCCAGATGATTGCAAGAACGGCGATCGGGGCCTTAGCAGACACAACCAAAACCGCCCAGTCACAACAACGTTAGTGTCGGATAGTTTTATGCGGATTTCACCAATTCGGCCTTATCCTCGCCGTTGTCTTTGACTAAAGAAGGTCAAGTTCAGACGATGGGATCATGGGCAAACTTCTCGAACGATATCTACACCGCAAAACTATTGCGCGTTGGCAACGGGCCGTTCAAGACGCGGCCTGGGCCACGAACCCCCAATTGCGTCAACAGCGCGACGAGGCGCGCAAACTGCGTGCGCAATTGGACCGTTTGCTACGGGAAGCAAACGAAAGACTAACGCTGCCCCTGATTGGATCAAAGCAATTCCCCAAGCCGCTGGGTACTGACTGGTGCTGGCGACCTGATTTGTGGCGGGGTCCCTTGCCCCGGCCTGGTCTCGCCTCAATCCCGCGTAAGGTCGAGTTGGATCAACAGGTAAAGATATTCCATGACTGCGCTCTATCCGAGATCAGTGTTCGACAGGCACGGAACATGGACGAAAAGGACCTAGCCGCTTTTGGACTTGGCGTCGAAGTGTTTGGCTTTGCGGGGTCATTCCTGTCCGTGTCGCTGGATTTGCCGCCCGAGGCTGTGCAAGGTCTGACGCGGCAGCACCTGATGCGGGTCGATGCCCAGATTGAAACAGAGCGTCCGCTGGACGTGACCGCGCGATTGAATATTCGGCACGGCCCAAACACTGATTCCGTTCCACGGTCTCTTGATTTGTCGACAAGTTCGAATGTTCTGGATTTCGATCTTGCCAATTTGCCGCTGAACGAACGGCGTATAGACAAGATCTGGCTGGATCTGGTTCTGACCAATCCGGCTATGAACCGCATAGTTCTGCGGGACCTGACCCTTTGCCGCCACCACCGCGCCGACATGTGAGAGCATTGGCCATGACACAACCAACCCTGACCCCAACCCTGTTCGAAAACGGCCTCTGGCGCGGGTACCTGCAGGCCGACACTGAACCGCACGTCGAAGTCCGTTATATGGGCCAGGCGCTGGAGGGTGTATTCATGACCGCCACCGATGGTGGTTGGGAGCTGAGTGTGCCAGTGCCATCAACCGCGATTGCCGACGGGGTTCATTGCTTTGTAATAGCCGATGCAAACACATCACAGAAGATCGGTGAATTCACAATCATTGCGGGGGCATCAACCGCGGATGATTTGCGGACCGAAATCGCTTTGTTGCGGGCGGAACTCGACTTGTTGAAACGGGCGTTTAGACGGTCTCAGGTACCTTCGGACTGATCCGGGTTTTCTTCGTTTCCAAGCCTTTGTCTATCTTTCAGGCGGAATCCGTGCATCATAAATGTCATCCGAAGCAACCCGGGTGCGAAAATGGACCGCAGCAGTATCGTCAAGGTCATCGCTCTGATGGTGACAGGGTTCGGGATCGGTATCGACTTTACCGGCGCTCTTATTCTTGTCCCCGCCATCGAAAACAGTTTTGACGCTGATATTACCAGCACCCAGTGGGTGCTGAACATCTACGCCTTGTTTTTTGCCATGACTATGGTCGCCGGGGGGCGCATGGGGGACATGTTTGGGCACCGCAAGATGATGATCATTGGGCTGGCAATCTTTCTGTTTGCGTCCGTCATGTGCTTTGTCTCTCCCAGTCTCGACTTTCTGATTGTGGCTCGCGCATTGCAGGGGATTGGCTCCGGCTGCGTTTGGCCTTGCACATTGGCTTTTGGCGCAACCAAAGTCTCGCGCCCCGAACACCGCGCCATGATCATGGGCATGATCCTGGCCGGTGTGACCAGCGGCAATGTCTTTGGTCCGCTGATCAGCGGTGCCGCAGTCAGCTTTGGGGATTGGCGGTTTTTCTTCCTGGCAAACGTTGTGTTCTCGACCATTTCGATGGTTACGGCCTTGATCCTTATGGAACGTGAAACCCAACATAAAAAGGGCGAACATATTGACTTTGCCGGGATGGGTATTCTCTCGCTTGCTGTTCTTTTGCTGCTTTATGGGCTGGACGTCGGTGCGGACTGGGGCTGGACGTCTGTCCCGCTGCTGATGTTGTTTTTCGTCAGCGCCGCGCTGTTCTTCTTTTTCCCGCAAGTCGAAAAGCGCGTGAAAGAGCCTCTCTTGCTGCCACAAATGATGCAGAACCGCGAGTTTCGGATCACGCTGGGACTGAACATGTTCAACGTGTCGGCGGCCTTTGTCGGGCTGCTATACTTCCCTCAATACATGCAAAAGGTCCTTGGTTGGTCTGTGTTTGAGTCGGCGATTGGGCTTGCCCCGCTGACACTCCTGCTGGCCGTCGGTTCGATTGTTTCGGGCACTCTTTATAATGATTTCGGGCCAAAGCGCCTGCTGTTCTGGGGGTATTTGATCGCAACGACTGGCGTTCTCAGCATTATCATCTTGCCGGCGGGGCTGGGCTATTTTCAGATTTTGCCTGGCATGGCGATGATCGGGCTGGGCGCAACACTGACGGTTGGGCCGTCAGGCACTGCAGCCGTGTGCGCCGTCAAACCTGAACGCGCTGGCCTTGTGGGCGGCCTGAGCTTTATGACCCATCTGGTATATGGCGCCATTTCCGTCGCCTTCGCGACCGCAATTATGTATGTTGTCAGCCTGTCCAGCCTCAGCAAACAGCTGGTTGCGGATGGGATCAACATGTCTGTAACCGATCAAAAGGCGATCAACGGTGGAACGCTTACGACCGGTACAGCCCGCGCTGTTATGGAAAAGCTAAGCTCGGAAGAGGCTGAAAAGGTCAAATCTGCCATCGCTGCCGCATTTGATGCAGGCATGAACATGGCCTTTGTCTTTGCGGCCATTTCGGTCTCGATAGGCATTGTTCTGGCGATGATGCTTGACGAAGAGAAACTGCACAAGGTTGAGGGTTGATCCCGGCCTTTGAAGAAAGGGCCGCCAGTATCGGCGGCCCTGTTTGTCTTACTGAGACGGTCCGTTGGGGTTGAACGCCGACAAACCTTTGAGGATGTCGATGGCGTAGGCCAGCTGATAATCCTCTTCCCGCAATTCAGCCGTGGCTTCGGCTTTGGCGCGATCTTCTTCGATTTGACGGATTTCATCTTCGCTCAGGCTGTCATTGTTCAGGCTGCCGCGCAGATCAGCTTCGGACCGCGTGCGGGCGTTGGCTTCCTCTTCCTCGGCATCCGGCGCCGGGCGCGGCTGTTCAACGATGATGTCGGGACTGACGCCAAGTGCCTGAATTGAACGACCCGAGGGCGTGTAGTAGCGCGAAGTCGTCAGGCGCATTGCACCATCGCCGCGCAACGGCATGACCGTTTGCACCGATCCTTTGCCAAAACTCTTGGTGCCGACAACGATCGCACGACGGTGATCTTGCAATGCGCCAGCTACGATTTCCGAGGCTGATGCCGAACCGCCATTGATCAGAACAACAATCGGCTTGCCTTCGGCCAAATCACCCAGCGTTGCGTTGAACCGCTCACCATCGCTTGGGTCGCGACCACGCGTGGACACGATCTCGCCTTCGTTCAGGAATGCGTCCGAAACTTTGATCGCCTGGGTCAGCAACCCGCCGGGATTGTTCCGCAGATCAAGGACAACACCATTGACCTTGTCCAGACCACCGGCTTCCTCAATCTGCTCATTTAGGCCTTCTTGCAGGTTCGGGAATGTCTGATCGTTGAAGGTGGTGACGCGTAGGACTACGCTGGTGCCTTCGGTCCGGGCACGCACGGCTGTCAGTTTGATAGTGTCGCGAATGATGGTGATATCAAACGGCTCTTGCTCGCCTTCGCGGACGACCGTGATCACGATTTCCGACCCGACCGGGCCACGCATCAGATCGACGGCCTTGTCCAATGTCAGGCCAAGGATGCTTTCCCCATCGACATGAGTGATGAAATCACCTGCTTCGATACCAGCCTCATCCGCAGGCGTGTCGTCGATTGGCGAGACAACTTTGACATACCCTTCTTCTTGCGTGACCTCAATGCCCAATCCGCCAAATTCGCCCCGTGTCTGCACGCGCATCTGCTCGGCATCATCGGGTGAAAGGTAGCTGGAATGCGGGTCAAGCGACGTGAGCATGCCGTCAATGGCCGCCTCAATCAGCTCTTCCGGCTCAACGTCTTCGACATACTGGGCGCGGATACGTTCGAAAATATCGCCAAACAGATCCAATTGCTCGTACACGCTGGCCTTGCGGTCAGCTTCTTGCGCCAGCAAAGGACCAGCGATTTGTGTAGTTGCGATTACACCTGCCACGGTTCCGGCCAGACCGGCCATCAGAAATTTCTTCATACTCGTTTATCCATCCTTGTCGGTCCGAAACCATGATTCCGGGTCCACGGGGCTGTTATTCTGTCTTACCTCTATATAGAGCGTTTCTGACCGGTCAGTTCCAGTGCCATCACCGCTTGTTGACAAAATTGCGCCGATTTCGGGCGATTCACCCGGCATCAAACCCACCGGAGTGCCTTCGGGGATGACCTCGCCCATGTCTCCGTAAACGTCTTGCAGCCCGGCGAACACGAACAACAAGCCCGGTTGCGGCTCGAGGATCATGACGTTCCCGAGCTCCAGCAATGGTCCACGATACCGGATCGTTGCCGCGGTTGGCGCTGTAACAATTGCCCGAGGACGGGTGGCCAAAACCACACCGGGGCGCGTCACACCAGCCGCGTCAGTCTCATCCGCGCGGTGCAAAACAACACCTTGGGTCGGCAATTCAATCCGCCCCTTACGGTCAGAGACATCCGCGTCTGTTTCAGCAATTTCGCCTTCCGGGATTTCGGACAATCCGCTGGCAAACCCATCCAGCGTCTCAGTTGATGAGATCAGGATGGCCGTGCGAACCGGATCTTCGACAAAGCGACGGGGCAAATCCGTGCGGTCAGCGATGGCTTCACTGAGGCTGGTGCGCGCGTTTTGCACACCGGTTAACCCTTCGACCAGAGTGTCTGCAGCACTTTGCTGAAGTTTTCGAAGGGTCTGGACCTCTTGCAGATCATGGGCCAGTGCCTGCGCGCGCGCGTTCAGTCCGGGAGTAACTTCGGACAGCATCATGCCTGCCCGCGCGGAACCAAGGGGCCCGGACGGGTGCAGCATCAGAACGGGTGGTGCCGTGGTCTCAATGGTCTGCAATACACCCAGCAGCTGCGCGACCTCCTGTTCCCGCGACCGCAATTCTGCTGTCAGCTGTGCCTCGCGGGTCGCTGCCATGCGCAACCCGTCCCGCATCGCTGAAAGCCCGGCCTCATAAGCCTGGATAGTTTCGGTCAGGGCACGCACGCGGTCGCGGGCACCGTCGGCTTCAGTCAGGTTGATCGAGGCCTGTTCCAGCATGCGCGCCGCATTCAAGGCTGCTGTGGACGGATCATTCTGCGCGCTGGCAGGCGACGCAAGACATATCGCAAAGATAAGCGCGCGCATCCTCATGACAGCAGGCTCTGCCCCGTCATCTCGGGCGGTTGCTCAAGACCCATCATGTCCAACAGCGTCGGGGCTAGATCGGAAAGGCGGCCGTTGCGCAACGAGACACCTTTTGGCCCACCGACCAGCGCCACGGGAACCGGGTTCAGAGTATGCGCGGTGTGCGGCCCGCCGGTTTCGGGGTCAACCATGACCTCGCAATTGCCGTGATCCGCAGTGACGATCATCGCGCCACCGACCTTGTTCAGTGCCTCGACAACCTGCGACAAGCCTTGATCGACGGCCTCACATGCCTTGATTGCGGCTTGCAGATCGCCGGTGTGACCAACCATGTCGGGGTTGGCATAATTCGTGACGATCAGGTCATAGTCCGCCTCGATCGCCTCGACAAATTTCGCCGTCACTTCGGCCGAAGACATCTCGGGCTGCAGGTCATAGGTGGCCACTTTGGGCGATTTTGGCATATACCGGTCTTCGCCTTCCTCGGGCGTTTCCTTGCCACCATTGAGGAAGAACGTGACATGAGGGTATTTTTCGGTCTCGGCCAGACGGAACTGGCGCAATCCTTTCTTGGCAACCCACTCACCCAAAGTGTTCACGATTTTCCGCTTGGGGAACACGGTTGTCATATAGGCATTGTGACCGTCGGAATACTCGACCATTCCCAACAGGGCGGAAAGCTGCGGGCGCGGGCCCGTATCGAAGTCCGAAAAGCCCGGTTCGCCAATCGCACGCAAGATTTCACGGGCGCGGTCCGCTCGGAAATTCAAACAGAAAACCCCGTCACCATCCTGAATGCCGTCGTAACCTTCCAGAACAGTGGGAGCGATGAACTCATCGGTTTCAGACTGGTTATATGCGTGATCCACAGCGCCATGCGCGGTTGTGGCAGCCCGACCCTGGCCTTTGACCATCGCATCATAAGCCTCGCTGACGCGTTCCCAGCGATTGTCCCGATCCATTGCAAAATACCGACCGCAAACCGTGACGATACGCGCCCCGTCGGGCAAACGATCTTCAAGTTCCGATAGGTAGGTGAATGCCGATTTCGGAGCGACGTCGCGCCCGTCCGTCATGGCGTGCAACGCCACCGGAACGCCCGCATCGGTGATCGCCTTGGCAGCAGCGACGATGTGGTTCAAATGACCGTGGACACCACCGTCCGAGACCAAACCCATTAGATGCGCCGTTCCACCCGCTGCCTTCACCTTTGCGATGAAGGTCTGCAATGCGGCACTGTCGAAAAAGCTGCCGTCTTCAATTGCCAGGTCGATCTGCCCCAGATCCATCGCAACAACACGGCCCGCGCCAATATTGGTGTGGCCAACCTCGGAATTGCCCATCTGGCCGCTGGGCAAGCCGGCATCAGGGCCATGTGTAACTATGGTCGCGTGCGGCCCATTGGTCATGATCGCATCAAAGGTCGGCGTGTTTGCAAGATACGGCGCGTTAGACCGTGTGTCTTCGGACAGGCCCCAACCATCAAGAATGCACAGGACGACAGGTTTGGGGGCGGTCATTGCGGCTCTCCGGATTTCTGCTCTGGTCGGTCTTGTATCGCCTGCCCTCGGGCAATTGAACCTTATTTTGTGCGCGGTCGTGCAGATTTAATACTTAGGCCGCCCAACCCTTGTTTATCAATTCCGTATACGGACGCGCCGTGCGACCGCGATACTTGACGGTCAGGTCCAGCGGCGCATCTTTTTCATCATAGACCCCGACCATGATCCCCCTGCCCCGGCTTTTGCTCCGCATCTCAATCAACTGCTGTTCCGACCGCGTGGTGCGTTGCGACTGGCGGCGTGTCCAAACGAAAAGATGGTCGTACATTTTGGCAATTACATCGGCGTGATCGGCATTGTCCCCCAGATCGACAAGCTCATTAGGGTCATTTTCCAGATCGAACAGAATAGGCCGATGGCCGCCTTCGCAGTGGATCAGCTTCCATTTTTTGTTAGCTGCCATGAACATTACTGCGTCCCGGACAGAGGCATTCAGCATGTCTGCAATTGGTGATGCGGAGTAATCGTACTCACAAATCACCACATCGCGAGGTGTATCGTTCTGCTGCCCATACAGGATCGGAAGCAAGGAATGCCCTTCAAGGATATGCCCTGCGATCTCACCGCCCGCCACATCCACAAATGTCGGAGCAAGGTCGATGGATTCGACCAGCGCATCGCTGACGGTTCCGCGCGTTCCATCCGCCTCAGGCGAGGGATCGTAGATGATCAGCGGCACCTTGGTCGAGGCATCCTGAAAGAACGTTTTCTCGCCCATCCAGTGATCACCCAGAAAATCGCCGTGATCGGATGTCAGCACGATCATTGTGTCCTCCATCCGGCCGGTCTTCTCCATCCAGGCAAACAGTCGCCCCATCTGGTCATCGGCCTGCTTGATCAGCCCCATATAGGCCGGGATCACCGCATCACGTACATCCTGCCGCGAGAACGCTTGCCCCACTTTTGTATCCATGAACGCCTTGAGCACCGGATGCGCATTCTGACGTTCCGCGTCGGAGCGCACAACCGGCAGAACATGTCCCGGCCCGTACATCGAGGCATAAGGTTCCGGCACGATGTATGGCCAATGCGGCTTGATAAAGCTCAGATGACAGCACCACGGGCCATCATGGGTATCCATGAATTTGATGCCTCGTCCGGTCAGATAAGGGGTTTCGCTGTCCTCTTCCGCTATGTTGGCCGCCTCGGTTGAGTTCTTCAAAAACCAGCCGGACAGGACATTGCCATCCTCATCCAGCCCCGAATTGGCAAAGTCGTGCCAGGGGTTGTCACTCTCATACCCTTTTGCAGCCAGATGCTTATTGTATTCCTTCGCATCATCGGGATCATAAAAACCGTCGGGCCCTTCGGGCAGCATACCGTCATCGCGTTCATATACATCAAACCCGCATTCCGCGACGCGCGCGCCGATCAGACTGTCAGGCTCCAACCCCAGCCGCTCCATGCCTTCCGCATCTGCGCGCATATGGGTCTTGCCGACCAACCAGCAGTCCATGCCTGCCTTGCGCAGGTGATCCCCCATCGTGATTTCACCAACTTTCAGCGGAATGCCATTCCATGAGGCACCGTGTGAATGCACGTAGCGGCCGGTATAAGTCGACATGCGCGAACTGCCGCAAATCGGGGACTGGATGTAGGCCCGATCAAAGCGGGCTCCGTCAGCAGCCAGCCGGTCAATGTTGGGGGTGTGCAAATGCGGATGCCCGTAACAGCTGAGGTAATTCCAGCGCAGCTGATCGAACATGATAAACAGGATGTTTTTAGCTTTGGCCAAACCCGCGCCCTCCCGCAAGATGCCTCAGGGGTTTATTTAGCCATTGCCATCACTACATCGAAGCGCAATCTGCGTTCAGGCCTGACGCTCCATCTGCTCAAGCATCTTTTTGGCACGTTTGCATTGCAACTGATCTCGCAGGGGCGAGTCCGGGTCGACATCCTTTTGGCAGACCACACATTTGTCCGCGCCCGAGATTGCGTTCAGACCACCACAGCTGCCTTTGATCGTCTTGCCCATCAGCATGACGCCCAGCGACATGCCAACCACGATGATCAAAAGCAGAAAAAAAGCTATGATAAAGGTGCTCATCGCGGTTCCTACTTGTCAGTTGGTGCCCAGTGCGTTTTTGAACGCAGTGCTGTGAACGGTAATATAGGCATCGTCGCCGCCTGTCACATCCCGCGAGATGAAATACACGGCAAGTTTATGTTCTTCGGCCAGTTCCAGGCCCTTTTCCTGACCCAACGCCAGCATTGCCGTCGCCCAGGCATCCGCCATCATCGCATTTTCGGCCAGAACCGTGACCGAGGTCGTGCGATGCGTGATCGGACGACCTGTTGTTGGATCGATGATATGCGAATACCGCACGCCGTCCTGTTCAAAGAAATTCTTGTAGTCGCCAGAGGTCGCCATACCGAGGTTGTCCAGCTCAACTACCAACTGCAGATTTTGGGCCCCCGCTTCGGGCTTTTCAATCCCGATCCGCCAAGCCTCACCCTTGTCGTTCTGGCCCATGGTGACCAAATCACCACCGATCTCGACCATATAGTTTTCGATCCCAGCGTCGCGCAGCGTCGCAGCCACCGCGTCGATGCCATATCCTTTGGCGATTGCTGACAGGTTGATGCCCACGTCAGCATCTGATTTGGCCAAAGTTCCGTTGTCTCTATTCAACGTCAGCAGGCGTTCCTGCCCAACGCTCTCCAGCGCCGCCTGTATCTCGGCATCTGATGGCACCGGATCTTCTGGCTTGCGCGGACCAAAGCCCCACAGTTCGATCAGCGGGCCAAGCGTTACGTCGAACGTGCCGCCCGATTTATCGTGCACGTCATTTGCTGCACCTAAAACCAGCGCAAATTCTTCGGAAACCTCGGTGGGTTCCGTGCTGGACGACGCCGAAAATGTCGAAACCTCTGAGTTGGGGTCCCAGTTGGACATCTTGGCGTTCACGCCTGCCAACGTCTCTTCGACGGCAGACCCCAATGCAGTCTCATCCACATCCGTGCCGATAGCGGTGATGTTGAACGTAGTACCCATGGTCTCACCCGACAGGCGCACAACCTCGGGTTCTTTGTCAAAGAGACATCCTGAAACAAGTGTTGCAACAGCCAGAACAGGCAAAAGGCGCATCGAGAGACCTCCAGAGGAAAACTGTGCCCGGCATATGCCAGCGGCCCCTTGCAGAGTCAAACCGACTTCACAGCTTTAGCGGCAGGAAGCCCAACATAAGCAGCCCGATGCCGGCAGGCACACCAAATAGCCAAGCTTTCTTTTGCCAGCCAACTGCCTGCTGTTTCCAGGCCATTCTAAAGTTATGCCCGCATACGACCACGGCAAAGAAAATCAGCACTGCGACGGGCGGGGTAAGGTACAGGTCAGACAACAGGCTGGATATCCTTGTTTAGCGGCAGTTTTCCCCGGTTTGGGCATTTGCACCCTATACAGGCCGCATTGCTGCGGTAAGGTGTAAGGGAAGCCATCTCAAAAATAAGAGGAGATTGCCAATGGCCCCAACCTCATATCAGCCCCCTACCCGCGGCGACAAGACCGATACAAGCACGCACAGCCAATCGGTTGAATCCAATCTGTCGCACTCGCAGACGACGGTGGCAAAATTGCTTGCGGGTAAAGGGGATGCTGTATTTGCGGTGCGCCCAAACGACACGATCCATTCGGTCGTGAATACCCTCAGTGAAAAGCGGATTGGTGCCGTGGTCGTGACCGACCAGAACGGCACCCTTCAGGGTATTCTGTCCGAACGTGACATCGTCCGGCGCATGGCTGATACGCCCGGCCAGACCTTGCCACAATCCGTCGAGGATCTGATGACGCGCGAGGTCAAGACATGTTCACCAGACGATCTGTTGAATGATGTCCTGAAAACCATGACCGAAGGACGTTTTCGCCACATGCCCGTTGTTGGCGACGGGAAACTGCGCGGCGTAATCACAATCGGTGACGTTGTTCATTTCCGACTAAAAGAGCTGGAGTATGAAGCGTTGCGTATGAAACAAATGATCGTAGGCTGACCCTTCCGGTAGAAAGCCCTTGACCTTGGCTGACTGACAGTATCCTTGATGCAAAAATTTGTTCGGTTGAAGGTCGAGGGTAAAATGAAGCACGTTCTGGTAACGGGTACAGCGGGTTTCATCGGGTTCCATCTTGCGAAACTGCTGCTTTCGGAAGGATTCCGGGTGCACGGCTATGACGGGATGACCGATTACTATGATGTCGCGCTAAAAAACCGCCGGCATCAGATGCTGCTGCAAAACCCTGGGTTTTCCGTCACCGAGGATCTGTTGGAAAATCACGAAAAGCTCAAGCAGGTTGGTGATGAGTTTCAACCTGACGTGATCGTGCACCTCGCTGGTCAGGCAGGCGTGCGTTACAGCTTGGAGGATCCGCGCAGCTATATCGACTCGAACATTGTCGGCACGTTCAACGTGATGGAAGTTGCACGCGAACATAATGTTGAACATCTTTTGATGGCCTCAACATCGTCGGTCTATGGCGCGAATGAGGTTATGCCCTTTACCGAGGTTGAAAAGGCCGACACGCCTCTGACCATCTATTCGGCGACCAAAAAGGCCAACGAGGCCATGGGGCATTCCTATGCGCATCTTTGGAACTTGCCCACGACGATGTTTAGGTTCTTCACTGTCTATGGGACCTGGGGACGCCCTGACCTGGCACTGTACAAGTTTGTGGATGCCATTCTGGATGACCGTCCGATCGACATCTACAATCATGGCGACATGTATCGCGATTTTACCAATGTGGATGATCTTGTCCGCGGAATCCGGCTGTTGATCGACAGCCCGCCCGCGCGCCCCGACAGCGCAGATGACATCGAAGAAGGCGACAGCCTTTCGCCCGTGGCGCCTTGGCGCGTGGTTAATATCGGTAACGGCGACAAAGTGCGCCTGTTGGATTTTGTAGAGGCGATTGAAGAAGCTGTCGGCAAGAAAGCAGTCAGAAACTATATGCCCATACAGATGGGCGATGTCCCGGCCACCTGGGCCGATACCGAACTGTTGCAGCGGTTAACCGGGTATCGTCCACAAACCGATTTCAAGGTCGGGATTGCCCAGTTCGTGGAATGGTTCCGCGACTATCATGGAAAATGAGCTGATTTCCCGAATGTTCGAAACAAACCCCAATTCCCGTAAAATTGCCGTCATCGGCCTGGGTTATGTCGGCCTGCCACTGGCAGTGGCATTTGCCGGGACTGGTCCGGTCATTGGGTTTGATATCAATGCCGAACGCATTGACGCGTTGCGCGCGGGGCTGGACAACACTCAGGAAGTAGAACGCGAAGATCTGACCGCTGCGACAGGTTTGATCTTTACTTCGGAACCTACCGATCTGGCGGGATGTGACACCTTTATTGTGACGGTTCCAACGCCAATCACGGCGGGCAAACAACCGGATTTGTCGCCCTTGCTAAGTGCGTCCGAGACGGTCGGACGTTTTTTGAAAAAGGGTGACTTGGTGATTTACGAGTCCACGGTTTATCCAGGTGCAACCGAGGAAGACTGTGTGCCTGTCCTCGAGCGGGTTTCCGGACTTACATTCAACGCGGATTTCTTTGCCGGATACAGCCCAGAGCGGATTAACCCCGGTGATAAGGGCCATCGGATCTCGGACATTTGCAAGGTGACCTCGGGTTCAACCCCCGAAGTTGCCGATTTGGTAGATGCTCTTTATGGCCGGATTATCGCGGCGGGTACGCACAAAGCGGAAAGCATCCGCGTGGCGGAAGCCGCGAAAGTTATCGAAAACACCCAACGCGATCTGAACATCGCGCTGGTCAATGAATTGGCGATGATTTTTGGACGCCTGGGCATTGATACTGATGCCGTTTTGCGCGCAGCTGGCACCAAGTGGAATTTTTTGCCCTTCCGTCCTGGCCTGGTCGGCGGACACTGCATCGGCGTCGATCCTTATTACCTGACACATAAGGCAGAGGCGGTCGGCCATCATCCACAGATCATTCTGGCCGGGCGACGCCTGAACGACAGCATGGGCGGCTATGTCGTGTCGCAACTGGTAAAGCGGATGACCCGCGTCGGGATTGACGTAGGATCGGCGCGCGTGCTGGTCATGGGGCTGACATTTAAGGAAAACTGCCCGGATCTGCGCAACACAAGGGTCGTCGATATCATAGACGAACTTAAGGATTACGGTATTGAGGTCGATGTGCACGACCCGCACGCCGATGCCGCGGAAGCGTTGGCCGAGTATGGAATTTCCCTTGTCGCCGCCCCCAATGAACGCGCCTATGACGGCGTCGTTTTAGCCGTCGCACATCAGGAATTCCTAGATGTCAAAACCGCGCAAATCAGAGCGTATGGAAAAGACACAAGCGTGGTCTTCGACGTTAAGTCGGTCCTACCGATAGAGGCCAGCGACCTCCGCCTTTGAGCACAAAAGAAAACCGGCGCTATAAGCGCCGGTTCTTTGTTTCTTACCCGCCGAAATCGTCGAGCATGATGTCTTCGCGGTCCACGCCCAGATCTAGCAGCATGTTGATGACCGACTGGTTCATGATTGGTGGGCCACACATGTAGAACTCACAGTCCTCAGGCGCAGGGTGGTTCTTGAGATATTCTTCGAACAGAACATTGTGGATAAAGCCGGTGTAGCCTTTCCAATCGTCCTCTGGCTGCGCATCCGACAGGGCAACATGCCATTCAAAGTTGTCGAATTCCTCGGCCAGAGTGTCGAAGTCATCGACAAAGAACATCTCTTTCTTCGAACGCGCGCCATACCAGAAGCTGATTTTGCGGTCTCGATTTTCCAGACGCTTGAGCTGGTCGAAGATGTGACTGCGCATGGGCGCCATACCGGCGCCACCGCCGATAAAGACCATCTCTTTCTGGGTGTCGCGGGCAAAGAATTCGCCGAACGGGCCCGAGATGGTAACCTTATCACCCGGTTTCAGGTTGAAGATGTAGGACGACATCTGACCCGCTGGGATACCCTCGGAACCAGGAGGTGGCGAGGCAACGCGGACGTTCAGCATGATCATGCCTTTTTCGTCCGGGTAGTTGGCCATTGAATACGCGCGCTCGATCGGTTCGTTCACAACCGATTCATACTGCCACAGATTGAAGCGGTCCCAATCTTCGCGGTATTCCTCTTCCACGTCGAAATCAGTGTATTTCAACGCATGCGCAGGGGCTTCGATTTGGATGTATCCGCCAGCGCGGAAATTCACGTCCTCGCCCTCGGGCAGATCCAGCGTCAGCGCCTTAATGAAGGTTGCCACGTTTTCGTTTGAGCGAACCGTGCATTCCCATTTCTTGACGCCAAAGACCTCTTCGGGAACTTCGATGTCCATGTCCTGCTTGACCGCAACCTGACAGGACAAGCGGTCGCCGCAGGAGGCTTCGCGCTTGGTGATGTGGCTTTCTTCGGTAGGAAGGATTGAACCACCGCCTGAATGCACACGCACACGGCACTGCGCACAGGTGCCACCACCACCACAAGCGGACGGCACAAACAACTTCTCAGCCGCCAATGTTTGCAGCAGTTTGCCACCTGCAGGAACGGAAATGGTTTTTTCACCGTTGATAGTGATGTTCACATCGCCGGTCGATACCAGTTTCGAACGGGCGGCCATGATGAGGGCCACCAAAGCGACAACGATCAGGGTGAAAAGGACGACGCCCAGGCTAAAAGTTTCCATTCGTCCCTCCTTACAGCTTCACGCCCGAGAAAGACATGAAGGCCATAGCCATCAGTCCCGCGGTGATGAAGGTGATGCCAAGGCCCTGCAGACCATCGGGAATGTCCGAGTACTTCAGCTTTTCACGCACACCAGCCATCGCAGTGATCGCCAGCGCCCAACCAAAGCCCGAAGACAGACCATAGGTGGCGGCTTCGGCGAAGTTATAGTCACGCTCGACCATGAACAGCGATCCACCCAGAATGGCGCAGTTCACCGTGATCAGCGGCAGGAAGATCCCCAGCGCGTTGTAGAGCGGCGGGAAATACTTATCCAAAACCATCTCGAGGATCTGCACCATCGCCGCGATCACGCCGATGTAGGAAATCAGACCAAGGAAGGTCAGGTCCACATCAGGGAAACCCGCCCAGGCCAACGCGCCGGGCTTCAGCAGATAGCTGAGCAGCAGGTTGTTCGTGGGAACGGTGATCGCCTGCACAACCATCACCGAAATACCCAGACCCAGCGCAGTCGAGATCTTCTTGGACACGGCGATGAATGTACACATCCCGAGGAAGAAGCTGAGCGCGAGGTTTTCAACAAAGATGGCCTTTACGGCCAGTGAAATCAGACCTTCCATCAGTGGGCCTCTACCTGCTGAATTTTGTATTCACGTTCTTCGACCTGGTTCGGCTTCCATGTGCGGAAGGCCCAGATGATCAGGCCGATGATAAAGAACGCGGACGGCGGCAGCAGCAGCATGCCGTTGGGCACGTACCAGCCACCATTGTTGACGGTCTCCAGAATGGTGACGCCAAACAGCGACCCGTTGCCGAACAGTTCGCGAATGAAGCCAACAAGCAGCAGGATCAGACCGTAGCCCATTCCGTTGCCCAGGCCGTCAATGAAGGACGCGACGGGCGGGTTCTTCATCGCAAATGCTTCGGCGCGGCCCATCACGATACAGTTGGTGATGATCAGGCCGACAAAAACCGACAAGGTTTTGGAAATCTCAAAGGCGTAAGCCTTGAGAACCTGATCCACCAGGATCACCAGCGAGGCGATGATCACCATCTGGACGATAATCCGGATCGAGCCCGGGATCTGGTTGCGCAGGCATGAGATGAAGAAGGACGAGAACGAGGTCACGAAGGTAACCGCCAGCGCCATCACGAAGGAAACCTGCAGCGAAGAGGTTACCGCCAGTGCCGAACAGATACCCAGCACCTGCAGTGTGATCGGGTTGTTGTCGACAAGCGGGTCGACCAGCATCTCTCTCTTGGTCTGGGACATCAGAACTCTCCTGCTTGCAGTTTGGCCAGGAACGGAGCGAAGCCCGCATCACCCATCCAGAATTTCACCAGGTTATCAACGCCAACCGAGGTCAGCGTGGCACCGGCCAGCGCATCTACATAAAAGTCGGGGCCAGCGGCAGGTTGCGACTTGGATACTGTGATCTGCAGATCACCGGCATCATCCCGCAGCTTCTTGCCGTTCCACAACGCTTTCCAACGCGGATTGTCCACTTCGGCGCCAAGACCGGGGGTTTCGCCGTGCTGGTAAAATTGCAGGCCGTAGATATCGTTGCCGTTGTTTTCCAGCGCGATAAAGCCATAGAGCGTCGACCACAGACCGTAGCCGTGCAGCGGCAGGATCACCTTGTCCAACTCGCCGGATTCGTCGCGCAGCAGGTAGACAACACGGTACAACGCCTTGCGACCGATACCAGCCGGGTCATCGTCCAGTGCGACACTCAGCTCTGGATCGCTTGCGGCGGCCAGATCGTCGAATGTTGCGGGATCGAACCGGTCGTCGACGAACTCACCCGTCGAAAGTTCAACAACGTGCGGCTCGAATGCGGCGAACGCCTCAGACACGTCGGTGCCGGGTTCATAAACACCAGCTACCTGCAGAACGTTGATCTGCTTGTCCTTCAGCGCGTTGGCTTCCTGGACCGGGCGCAGGCTAACGGCTGCGGCTGACACGACCATCGAGGCCACCAGACAAACGGCGACGGCGATAAAGATCGTTTTACCGACCGAGTCCGGCGAGGCCGCCAGAAACTTGGCAATCGCGCCCTTGGGTTCTGGGGATTGCGTATCAGACATGGCGACGCGCCCTCCGTTTGATGTTTGCCTGAACGACGAAGTAGTCAATCAGCGGTGCAAAGACGTTACCGAACAGGATTGCCAGCATCATGCCTTCGGGGAAAGCGGGGTTCACCACACGGATCAACACAACCATGATACCGATCAGAGCACCGTAGATATACCGGCCCATGTTGGTATGGCTGGCTGAAACGGGCTCGGTCACCATGAAAGCCAGACCGAAAGCGTAACCACCGACGACGACGTGCCAGTACCATGGCATCGCGAACATCGGGTTGGTATCCGACCCAATGAGGTTAAACAGCAGCGTCAGACCTATGGTCCCAGCCAGACAGCCGACAATCAGTCGGAAATTGGCGATGCGGGTCGTTAGCAGGAATGCCAGACCGATCATACAAGCCAGCGTTGATGTTTCACCAAAGCTGCCCTGCATCTGACCAAGAAATGCATTCCACCATGTCAGCCCCTCGGTGGCCAACGCCTGATATCCTTCTGAGGCGGATACCGACAGAGCTGTCGCGCCTGAAAAGCCATCAACCGGGGTCCAAACCGTGTCACCTGACATGTTCGCCGGATAGGCAAAGTACAGGAACGCACGACCGACGAGTGCTGGGTTCAGGAAGTTCTTGCCAGTGCCACCAAAGACTTCTTTACCAATCACCACCCCGAAGATGATGCCCAACGCAACCTGCCAAAGTGGCGTAGATGCGGGCAAGATTAGCGTGTAAAGCATGGAAGTTACGAGGAAACCCTCGTTCACTTCATGGCCGCGAACAGTCGCAAAGATGACCTCGAAGATACCGCCTGCAACCAGAGTGACGATGTAAATCGGCAGGAAATACATCATCCCGTGCATCACATTGGCAAAGATGCTGGCGGGGTTCAGCGAGATACCGAACATCTGCAGAATGGCGATCCGCCAGCCAGTGGCTGAATCGGGTCCAAGCGCGGCAATGGCCGAGTTCGCCTGAAAGCCGGTATTGTACATTCCCCACAGGATACAGGGGATCGTGGCGATCACGACATAAGTCATGATCCGCTTCATATCCACGTAGGACCGCGCATGGGGTGCAACGGAGGTTACGGTTTTCGGAGTGTAGATGAAGCTTTCGACCATCTCGTAGATGGGGAAATACTTCTCGTACTTGCCGCCTTTGGTAAAGTTCGGCTCGATCCGGTCAAAGAAGTTGCGCAAACCCATTCGGATCAGCCCTCCTTTTCAATCTTTGTCAGGCAGTCGCGCAGCGCCAGCCCATATTCATATTTCGCCGGACAGGCAAAGCCGATAAGGCCAAGGTCCTCTTCGTCCAGCTCCAGCGCACCCAGCGCCTGTGCAGTATCGGTGTCCATTACCAGCAAAGCGCGTAGCAATTGCGTCGGCAAATAGTCCTGCGGCATCAACTGTTCGAACGTACCGGTCGGCACCATTGCACGGCGTCCGCCATTCAGATTGGACGTGAATGCAAACAGCTTCTTGGCAAAGGCCGAGCCGAGAACTGGCTGAACCGCGTATTTCGACGGCATCGGAAGAATCCAGCCCAACGTATGCTGATCATGGTCTTCGCGGATGATGCTGATCTGGCGCGCGAAACGGCCCAGGTAGGCTTGTGGCCCCTCTGCATGGCGGCCCGACAGGATCGAGCCTGAGATCACACGGGCAGTCCCGTCCACATTAATTTCGTCGCGGGTCAGATCATCAGTCGATGCCCCCATGACAGTGCGGATCAGGCGGGGCTGACGCGCGCCGGGGCCTGAAAGGGCAACCACGATGTTCGGATCCAGATGACCCGTTTGCATCAGACGACCAATCGCGATGACATCCTGATAGCCAATTGTCCAAACCTGCTTTTCGCCGGCCAGTGGCTCAAGGAAGTGGATGTGGGTTCCAGCCAGGCCTGCGGGGTGCGGTCCGGAAAATGCTGCGGCTTCAACACCCGGAATGTCGGCGCCCGGCAGGGCTGCGCCCTCATTTTGGCACAGATACGTCTTGCCATCGGTCAGCTTGGCAACTGCGCTCAAGCCGACAGCAAAGGCGTCACCCGCATCCTGGATAATGATCTCGGCATCAGCGGCCAGAGGCTCACTATCCATCGCGGTCACAAAAATTGCTGTGGGCTTGGTACCCGGTGCGGGCATCTTGGAATAGGGCCGCGTGCGGAAAGCGGTCCACAGGCCAGCCGCACATAGACGTTCGGTCACGCCCTCGGCGGTATCGGCGTCGCCCACAGCCGAGAAATCCAGACCTGTGTCGTTGACGTCCGAGACTTCGATCACGACGCTCTGCAACACCCGACGCGCACCACGGTTGATGGCCACGATCTTGCCGCTGAGCGGGGCGACCATCATCGCCACGGGCACGTCCTTGTGGCAAAACAACGGTGTGCCCCGCTGAACCTCTTCACCCTCTTGAACCAGCATGCGCGGTTTCAGGCCCAGATAATCAGCCCCCAAAACCCCGACAGACCTGAATTCAGGACCCGGTTGGATCGTCTGCTCTGGCGTGCCTTGCACCGGCAGCTCCAACCCTTTTTTCAGTTTGAAAGTTTGCATGTCGCTACTGTCTTCCAAGCCTCTTTCCTGCAACACATCGTTCCCACCACTGCATAGTGGCACAAAACGATCTGTATGTGGGAGCCTGTGAGCAAAAAAGGCGCATGGCACCTGTTTTCATTCCAAGCTTCGTTTTGATCACGGTCCCTTTACGCGGGGATGTTGCCAAACGCAAACCCGTTGCCGCCTAAATTGCCGATATTTTGTCAAATTAACTTGAAGGGCTGCATTTTGGACCTGTTGAAATTGCATATCGCACCCGCAACACTTCCGGTGTAAGCACCCGGGATGGAACTAAACAACGATTTTGAGATATTTCTGGTCGCAACGCCGGGTCTTGAAGCCCCGCTGCATGCTGAAGCGGTCGAACAAGGATTCGCAGATGCAAAGCCCGTACCCGGCGGCGTCACCAGTCGCGGAGGCTGGCCTGAAGTCTGGCGCGCGAACCTGTGTCTGCGTGGCGCGAACAAAGTTCTGGTGCGACTGGGCGGGTTTCCCGCAGTTCATTTGGCACAACTGGATAAACGGGCCCGAAAATTTCCCTGGGCCGATTTTTTGCGCCCCGATGTGCCGGTCAAAGTCGAAGCGACAAGTCGCAAGTCCCGAATCTACCATGCAGGGGCCGCCCGGCAACGTATCGAAGTGGCAATTTCGGAAACGCTGTGCGCACCGGTTTCATCTGATGCGGCCGTACGCGTCCTGGTGCGCATCGAAAAGGACCTGTGCACATTTTCGATCGACAGTTCCGGCGAGCCATTGCACAAGCGGGGTCACAAACCGGCTGTCGCCAAAGCGCCGATGCGCGAAACGATGGCCGCGATGTTCCTCCGAGAGTGTGAATTTGATGGGTCCGAGCCAGTTCTGGACCCGATGTGCGGCTCTGGCACCTTTGTCATTGAAGCCGCCGAAATCGCGCTGGGGCTGCGTCCCGGCCGTTCCCGCAGCTTTGCATTTGAAAATCTACCGAGTTTTGACCCCGACGTCTGGTCCTCAATGCGCCAACAGCAGCCTACGGCCAAACCGGACGTGGTTTTCCATGGCTCGGACCGCAATAGCGGAGCGATTGAGGCCTCGACCAAAAATGCTGACCGCGCCGGGGTTGCCGATCTCACCATGTTTCAAACGCGCTCGGTCAGCGACATAAAACCCCCGTCAGATTCTGCGGGTCTTGTTATTGTCAATCCACCCTATGGTGCCCGGATCGGGGATGAAAAACGCCTGCGATCCGTTTACGGCAGCTTGGGCAAGGTACTGCAAACCAAGTTCAAGGGCTGGCGTGTTGGTATCGTGACAAGCAACGCAGGCCTAGCTCGATCAACCCGTCTGCCGCTGTTGCCCCCGGGGCCAATTGTGGACCACGGCGGCACCAAAATCCGACTGTATCGAACCGGTGTGCTGGACTGACCTGATGTAGGGAAACGACGAAGGCAATTCGCACAAACGGGACGGAAACCCCCTTGCACATCCAAAAATGCGAGTATAGATCACGCGCCACGGTCGGAGTGTAGCTCAGCCTGGTAGAGCACTGTCTTCGGGAGGCAGGGGTCGGAGGTTCGAATCCTCTCACTCCGACCAACAAAACAAGGCACCTGAGGGCGCCTTTGTTGTTTTGAGAGGAATCGTCGCAACGATATCCGCAACGTTTCGTTCGATAGATGTGCTCAGTTCGTTCACTACCGGCATCCACCAACTACCGAATTAGCACTTCATATCTTCCAGTCCATAATTCCCGCTGCGTTCTTAAGCGCATCTGGGCTGTAGGACCGATAGACGTTTTCCAAGGTCTCGCGCGAGGTTGCAAAATAGGCCGTGGCGTCCTCCAGCGTCATGCCGTGCATGAACGCCCAGGTAACCGCAGTGTGCTTTAGGGTGTGCGGCGTCACGTCCTTAAGACCGGCCCGCTGGACAGCCGCACGAAAGGCCTTGTCGATCCGATTTATCGGCGCCCCCTTAAGCGACACCACGTGGCGCCCCTCCTGGGCCCAGGTCTTCATCTCCGCGTGGAGCGTGCCAGGCATCTTGACCATTCCCTTACGCTTCTTGGTCTCGGCCTCGGCCTTGCCAAGGAAATGGATCACCCCGCTGTCAAGATCGACCCAGCCGCTATCAAGGGAAGGCATCCACTTCAGCCGCGTGATCGCGGTCTTCCGACGTCCGGTGTATAGCGCGATCTTGATGAACCGCTGGACGTGAGAAGCAGAGGTCTCCAGCAGACGCTGGATCTCCTCCTCGGTCAGCCAGCGGTCATTGGCAACTCCCTTCTCAGGCAGGGTCACGATCGGTGCATGGCTGATCTTGCGCGACGCCAGGGCGTATTTGACAGCGGCATTCAGTGTGTTCATCTCGCGCCGGACGGTCCATGCCGCGCACCGTCTCCAGGCCGTGTAGCCCCGGCACCTGTCGATGTCGATCTGGGACACCTTGAGGTCGCTCCAGTAGGGCGACAGTGCCTGTATCGTGTAGAGCAGGCGGTCCCCGTCGCGGACCACCTTTACCTTAGCCTCGCCGTAATGCACCAAAACTTCGCCGACGGTGATCTCGCTCGGGTCGCGGACGCGATCATCTTGCTGCTTCTTGCTGGCGATGTAATTGCTCAGGACTTCTTCCGCTGCCTCATGAAATCCATCACCAAAGCCTGTCCGGATCTGCTGCCCTCCGTCGAGGACGACCCAGGCGCCATCGTCCTTGCGCTGGAAGAGCCGGGCCGGTTTGCGTTTACGGGGCATGTTGTGAACCTCTTCAATTCGTCGTGGGTCATGTAGTAGCGCTTGCCGAGGCGAACCGCGTGGATCTCGCCCTGGTGTATCATGGTCCGAACCGTTCTGGGGGTGATCGTGCGATGTAAGGCGGCCGCGAATTCCTCGATCGTGATGAGTGCTTCGTCACTACTCATTACGTAACCGCCCAGAGGGTTATATCCACAACCCAGATGCCAGGGTGGTATTCAGCCATCGAAGTTTCGGACACGGGCGCCGAATTCCTGATCTGCGTACGCATTGCCGGGAGGTTCCTTTTTCGTGTGATCAATAAGTCTATAGCAAGCACAACGTCGGATGCGCGTTGTAGATCGGAGAAAAATCATAAGCTATTGATATATTTCGAAAGTAAATTTTGGATGGTACCGCTCTCCACCATTTCGATAGTGATTTCGATAACCCAGGGACTGACTACAAGTTCAAGCCGGCGCTCCCTAGCGGGCTTCCCGCGCCGACCTCTGCGCCCGACTAAAACAAGGCTGCGTAACTAAGATGATCCTTTGGCTGAAGTGTCCATCCACGCTGCCTTGACTACGCGGCTACTGATCATCATCAACGATAGCTGTCCTGTTTTTCTGCACACCCTTCGAGAACAAGTTCGATCCAGCGGTTGCCGGTAGTCGAACCTCTCCTTTTTTAACCAAGCGCGGAGTAGATTTGTCCACGCGATGTTGGCCGTCACGATGAACAATTCGGCACGGAAGGTCGGGCCGGCTGAATTGAAGAGGTGAACAGAAGCGATCATGGCCTCATTATTATCCATTCAAGTAGAAGGGTAATCTTAGAACGCGGCAGAGATCCATTTTGTACGAAAGATCACCCGCCACCGGATTTTTCTTGCTGAAAACGATGGCAGATGAACTTAGTGGCGAAAAGGATGCACCGGAACTTACCGCCTGCCTTCTAGGTGTGGCGAATAATCTGGTAGAGATTCTTGAGCAGTTTGATTTAACTCATACTACGACCGCTGACATTGACGGCAGAGGATTGGTAGGCGAAGCCCCCTTACTGCCGCCTCGGATACCGCCTTCGCCCTCTCTAGCATCGCTACAAAAGCTTTCACGCAAAGATCAGGCTCGCTTTCTCAACAAACGCGCGAGCGATCTACTGCGCGAAATCGAAGGCCTGCGTTTGGGTTATTATGAGGCACCGGAATACCGGCAGGGCTATCGGATGATCGAGCAGGCCCGTCGCCGGTATCGCAAGCTGCGCGACACCGCCATGAAGCTGGGTCACTGGACTAGTGAGCACCGGAACGCCGGTTCAGAAGAGACACACCTCGTCTGATCTAGCGCTAGCGACAACCCACCCAACACAAGCCCAAAGACAAGACCGGGATTTCGACCTCAAGGTCGGTCCTGGCACGAAAGAGATATGTCAATTGACAATGGATCAACACAAACTGAGGATAAACAAGCTTCATCGCATGCTCACGCTGATACCGACACAATGCCGCGCGCACGAGGCCGAAGTGATGCCGACCAAATGGCCGGAATATCGTTTTCTTACACCTTTTGATGCCACGAAGCAGTTTCATCGTGCCTACATCGAAGCGTACAGGAATTACTATCGCGAGAACATCGACGCGACCGCTGCATCCGACATTAAGGTCGGTTTCAAGTTGAACTTTTTCAAACGGAGTTCCGATCTGACTCAGCTCAATGATGCACGTCTGAAAGCCGATCGGGTCGGATTGCCGTATCCTGCTTACTTGGAGTTCGCATTCAAGTTCGCGTCGGCGCGTAAACGCAAATATCCACCGCAGCCCAACCAGCTATGGCCTGGCGAGAAGAAACGCGTTGTCTGGCTGACCAAGATAGTGGAGTTCTGGAGTGATGACCGCCATGGCCTCGAATTGAACCGGATGAAGGACATGCCCCAGTACGCATGTTTTTCCCACCTGGGCCTTCCGGCGCAGCGTCAATTTCGTAAAGAAATGCTCGATTTGGTGAGGCGCGGCGTATATTCAATAGACGGGTTTGTTGCCAGGCACGTGGTCGAGCGCCAGTATTTCCGTGCCGTTGATTGTAACTTCCTTGGGGAAAAGGCCGTCGAAAGTGCTAAACGCAAAGCACAAGAAGACGTTGCCAACGGCTTCCTTAGACCCGTTGAGCTCAAGACACCTACAAGCGAGGAGTTCTACCAGAGTTGTTTTGGTGTGCCCGGGGTAGTCACGTCTGACAATCCTATTTGCTCGTCCTGTACGCAACGTGGAAAATGTGAACTGGCGCGCCAGGCAGTCATCTCGAAAACCCTTTCAGAAACGGGCTTCGCTGATCCGATTGCCGAGGCCGATAGGCGGGCAAACCGGAGGCGCGTGAACGAATATCGCGCCCGCCAGCGTTCCTCGAGATCTCAGGCCAATGCTGCAACGAAGTTGCAGGTTGCCGTGTAATGGCTCCCTTGTGTCAGAAATAGTGTAAGAGAGAAGAAGTATATAATTAGGGGAGCGTTACACCCTCCGGAGATTAAGAAACCCCTCCGGGTATGTAATGCCCCCCTAATTATATACTTTCTCCGGAACATCCCTCCTGAAGTTTACCCTGTCACAAGGGAGGCATTACACATTCATTTCCATGAACGCAGAGCCGACCATCAATCGTCTGGTTGGTTTGTCCCTAAGACGCCCAAGACACGCTCGGCCAGCCTCGCCCGTTGGCCAGAATTCTCAACCCCAAAACCTGCAGAAGACCTAACCTAATGAATGCTATCAATTTCACTATGTCCGACCAACAGATCTCGGCGCTAGACTGCGTAGGCTCCTGGCTGAAGAACGATGCCAAGACAAATAAGATCTTCCGGCTCTTCGGATATGCCGGCACCGGCAAGACGACAATCGCGCGACATCTGGCCAGCGGTTTGAATGGAGGGGTTGTTTACGCGGCCTTCACTGGCAAAGCGGCTATGATGATGCAGCGCAACGGCTGTGAAGGTGCTTCCACCATCCACAGTCTGATCTACAAGGTTGTGCAGGGACCGGCTGGTAAATTCAGTTTCCACCTCAATCCGGATAGTGCAGCAGCGGATGCAGACTTGATTGTGCTCGATGAGTGCTCAATGGTTGATGTAAACTTAGCGCGTGACTTAATGTCATTCGGAGCTCCTATCCTCGCACTCGGTGATCCTGCCCAGCTGCCGCCGGTGGCCGGCGAGGGCTATCTCACCAACGCCAAGCCTGACGCCATGCTGACCGAAATCCACCGTCAGGCCAAGGACAGCCCGGCCTTACGACTGGCGATAGACATTCGTGAAGGAAAACCGCTGAAATACGGCGCCTATGGGAACAGCCGTGTGGTGCCGGACGGAAGTCTTGAGATCGATGAGATATTGGATGCGGACCAGCTCCTTGCAGGTAGGAACGTCACTCGTTTCCACTACAACGAAGAAATCCGCAGGGCCTTGGGGCGCGCCGGCGACCTGCCTGAGGTTGGCGACCGCCTTGTGTGTCAGCACAATGACCATGGCCTTGGTATCGTCAATGGAGGCATGTTCACGGTCGTCTCAGAACCGAAGAATTCCCGGTTTTCGGGGACTTTGTTGTTGGAACTGAAATCGTGCGACTTCCCGGATCATGAAAACTACAGCGTACGTGTGCATCCGGAGTTTTTTACTGACGACGAAAAGAGATTGGCGGACAAGGAACGGAAAAATTCTCAGCAGTTTAAGTATGGTTACGCGTTGACAGTTCATAAAGCCCAAGGCAGCCAGTGGGACCACGTGATTATAGAGGACGAAAGTCACATCTTCGACAAATATGCGAGGAATTGGCTCTATACCGCCGTTACACGGGCTTCTGAAAGCGTGACGCTGGTCACACGCCTTTAGAAGCATTTTCATACGAGAAGCAACATTGGGCAGACACTTTCTGCCCAATGTTGTTGCTCCCTGACGCTATGTCCATGGGAGCATTGAATCTCAAAATCTCGTGGTGCCAGAACGCATCCACAGGTTATTTCTGTGACATCGGTGGAATTCACCCCGCTTTGCGTCCGTACTTCATGCGAACTAAGCCATTCACATGGTACCTGCCGATCGCACAGCGGGCTTCAAGCTACCGGTTTTCTGAGCCGAAAAGGCGTCCGCCCTGTTCGTCAATCACCTGCTTCGCCTTTGCGATGCTGAAGCTTTCAGCCTGATCCCGGCTTTCAAAGACATCCGCCCTGATCACCGTATGGGTCTTGCGATCTCCGTCTATGATCTTTTCGATACGGGCCAATAGGCGGTATTTACCGCCTTCGGGCATCAGGTCGGGGAAAATCTCGAACCCCTTGTACGAAACCGGCTCCGGCTCAGACTTTTCGCTGACACCGAAAAGTTTAGAAAAGAGGGGCATTGGGCGGCTCCTTTCAGTACTGCTAGGATCGGAGACTAGCGCCGCTTAAGACAGGCGTGTAGCTTCTCCTGTTATCAGATCACTGGTCGTCGATCTTATAGTACGCTCTGTTCGTGGTCTCAAACGTCCCGATCGACAGCGAAAACCCTTTCCTCCGCACCAATCTCACATTTGCGGATCGGCCCATAAGAGACATTCGGCACCCTGCTGGCATTCTGCGGTCGCAGCCCACATTCCGGTCATTCGCTGCAAGTGCAAATTTTGGCGCTGCTCGAACTCACACATTGCGGACAAAAGTAGCTTTCGCTGCGCTTGCACCAATGACCGTTTTTTCTGGTATTCATGGCCCAGTTTCTTTGCAAAACCCACGTCCAAAATATCTAAAACTCATCAAATTCCGGGACGTTGCCAAGCCTAATGAGGAAACTTGGCGACCCGACTTCGCCACTGTTCGGATCTTCACTGACCATGTAGGCATCGGCGCCAGCGCAATCGTCGGATTGCGCTTCTCTTTCTGCTCTGTTTTGTGCTTCCGCTGCCGTGGAGTATTCAAATTGCTTGCCAATTTTCAAGCTTCCTTGCCCTCCGCGTCCTGGCTTCCGTTCCACATATGTTTGACAGATGTAGTGAACTTTTTCTGAGCTCTCATCTGAGAGTGTCATGGCAATATCCTTGAAACGAGTACGGGCGCTACTGATGCATGAGATAAACAGTGCTCGCTAGCCACTTTGTTTGTGTTTCGCTCAATCAAGTCGCGCGGAGAGGAGTGCCAACGATCCTGTCACCGCTTTTTGGCGGGCTTCGGCGGACAGGCTTCAGATGGAGTCGTCGCATCCCTTTCGAGCCGAGTTTTGCGAAGCCGAGCGTTCTTGATCTGTCTTTGCTCTGCTTCTTCGTTGACCATTTCCCTAACGACCCGCGTTGTTTTGTCCATCGGCGTTTCCGCCTTGGGAACGTGTGCATTGAAGGCAGTTGTTTTTTTCTGCTTTGCCAATGGTTACTCTCCTATCCGTTTTCAACGGCGCATTTGTCAGTTGAGTATTTCAAATTGATGCCAGGTGATTGCCTGGTCCTTGAGGGACACGCGCGTGTCGTAAAGGACTGCGATGGAGCAGCTTTGTCTGAACGTCAGGAGCGGACATAGCTTTCATCAACGCACTATAGTTCATTTGGAATCTCATTTCCGATCCTACGTTTTGTGTCGAATGGGGTGTGCCGATGACAAGATGGTCGCTTGTTGCACCGATGAGTCTGTTTCTGGGAGGCATAGAAAGCCCCAAAACGTCCGTATCTTGCTGACCAATGGCGAGAACTAATTGTGTGCTCTGTCTACTTTTTGGAACAAGGTGAAGTCTTTTGAATACCGGGTCGCAGATGCTCTGAGGGTAAGATGAAGGTTTGGACCCTGTTTCAATGACCTCGGCGACAAGCGTAAAGGCATCCGTATACATCCCGCCTATCTGATCTCCGGAAACCGGATCAACGCCCAGAAGTATTGCTTCCCCCAGCCTTAAATCGTTGATGCGACCAGCTGGGTGCCCACTGAAGGCCCAAGGAAGGTTGGCCGAGTTACCGCCAGATACCGTCTGAAGGAAGGGGCCACACTGCCCCTCTGTGTCATTCGCCAAGACAGACAAGGCGTCCATGTCTGCTGCATTCGGGGCAATTCCACTCAGGCATGCGAAGTTCGCTCCGATGCCATTTAGCGCGACACCCGGCATATCCACCACTTGCTGCGCAATTGCGCCGAGGTACTTTGGCATGATCCCTTCGCGCAGATCGCCCATCTCAACCATCAGGATAATGCCGTGAATGCAGTCCTTCCGGATCGCGGCGGCGGCTAGAGCGGTAATCACGAGGATTTCTGTGTTGTAGCTTGCCTCACAGTACTGGACGACCTGATCGACCTGGCTCAGCATTGGTGTACGGATCAAGGTGATCGGGCATGTCATGCCCGCATTGCGTAACTTCCGAACGTTGCTAAGACGCGCTTCTGCAAGTCCCACAGCGCCACCGTCCAGCATGGCCCGAGCGATGGTTGGATGCCCGCACACCGCTTTGGTCACACCGGTGACGCTGATGCCGCGTGTCTTGAGGCGCCCGATCACAGTCTTTGCATTGTGGCGTATCTTGCTCAGATGCACCTCAATGCGGGGTGTACTCATATCGCAGCCACAGGCGTGGGTTGATGCAACCCAGGATAGGCGGCGACAACCATTGCAAGCAAATGCGATGCCGGCCGGCTGAGCACATCCGTTACGGGTAACCCGAGCATTTGTGACTGTGCGGCGATAGTGTCGGTAATCTCGGCCTCAGACATCCCCTCGTGATTGAGCGTGACGCCGATGACTTTTGTGTCAGCAAACGCTTCGATGAGGGCAATCTCACTTGCAGGCTTGGGCATTGGCATATTGGGAAAATCACAGCGATGCGCGCGCTTTGGAGCGTGTTGAAGGATCACGGCGTCCGGCTGGCTGCCCCGCAGGATAAAGGCGGATGTGCAGAACGCCGGATGGCTCAACGCTCCTTGACCTTCAATCAAAATGACATCGGGTTGTTCAGCCTCGGAAGCGTCAACAATCGCACCTTCAAGCTCGCCGCAACAGAACTGCGGCGGCACGGCATCCATTGCCACTCCATATTTTGCGCCCTGCATCAAACCCGTCTGGCCCGTACCAACAAGAACAGTCTTGATGCCCCTTGCGTTCAAGGCGCGGGCCAATACGGTTGCTGTTGTCCGTTTTCCAATGGCGCAATCGGTTCCAAGAACCGCTATGCGCAGTGCCTTCACTCCTGCAATACTTCCGTCGAACAGGCGCATATCCTTGCTGGGTTTAGGTTTTCGAATATCTCGAATGGTGACTTTGCGTTCGACTGCAAAAGACCCGATTTCGAGATCATCGCTCAAATACTCATGCAATCCACTGACGATGTTCATACCAAGTGAAATCGCATCGAGAACAACGTCGCGATCTGTCGATGAGAGTCTCCCCGTAGATGGTGCCATTCCGTAAATGAGGGTATCTGGGATGACGGTTTCATGGGCGACAGCAGCGTCCAAACTTCTAAAGACCGGAATGTGGTTTACTGCATCGTCAAGAATCTGCCCGCTGTCTTCGCCGTCGTGGTTGCTATCGATGACAGACAGGATCCTGTAGGCCTCTGAATGACGAACAAGGCCATTAGCAGTTTTGCCATCAATGTTGGCGAAGTTACCTTGGCAATAGACAATCGCAGTTGGTGGCGAGACGATCTTAGTGGTAGAGATTGATCTTATGGGTTCATCGCTGGTCAATGGCGGCGCTTGTGCACCGCTGACGGGACGACGGATAGTGTTAGCCGCGCTAAAGTCGGTTTTCATGATGTTTCCTTTTTGTGGTCGACACCGAAGGCAACGCTGCCGTCACCATTGGGTAATGAAGTCGAGAATATCGTGCCGCACGCTCAGTTATCGAGAATGCAAAGTCCCTTAGATAACTTGAAATTCTTGTTGCAGTCCCACCGGTTTCCGGACCTGTCGAGATGGGCATTCGCAGGAAGGTCAATTACGTCACAGCTCGCACCTGAGGCAGCGTATCCCCGCTCGCACTTCCATCCCGTTCCGTAACTTGCATCGTCAAAGAAGGCATGTTCAGGGATCACAACGGGCGCGCACGACCCATCTTGTGCAAAGTACCCACGTTCGCATGTCCAGGGTCGACCGTATCCTGATGAATTCAGATACGCGTTGGCCGGGACTTCAATAGCGACGCAAAGGTCGTCCGATGCTTCGAACCCCCGTTTGCATTTCCACGCTGGCCCATAGGTAGTAGCTGCCAGGTAAGCGTTTGCGGGTACGACAATTTCTTGACATGTGTCGTCGATTTTGAGAAAACCGCGAGAGCAATGCCAGCGCTCACCTGATGGATCAAGAAACCCGCCATCAGGTACAATCACCGCAACACAGGCCGTGTCATCCTTCTTGCGAAACCCATGAAGACATTCCCAACCAGAGCCATAGGTGCGGTTGGTCGGATACGCATTTGCTGGCACTATGACAACGGCGCAGACATCGCCACTCAGCCTATACCCGGCGTTACATTTCCAGCCGTCACCGTAGCTCTTTGCAGTGGCATTTTCAGGCACAGGTTGCGATGTGGATTGAGCATATGCAGGCGTTGAAAACAGAAGCAGAGCACAGATTGGGAGCACAATCAGAGCCGCAATCATCTGAATGCCTGGTGACGGATGCGCTCCCCAGATCGCCTGACAGAGTTGCGGCATTGCCTTTGAGTTATGATCCATCCAGCTCAAGCCCCGCGATACAGGCATCTGCAAGGTCACGGCTTGGCGTTTCCGACCCCGGCAACGTAGCCCAACCCGTATCCATCATAGCCTTGCGGCGACTGAAGCCAGAGGCCTCTTGGAGGGTTACGATTATTTCTTCGCGCTTGGGGTCAGCAGCTGACCTGTTCAGGCAAACCGGCACCATCGCGAGCGTCACTTCTTCGCTTGCATGGTCCTTCGCCAATTCTTGAGCGCCACCGCTGGTTGTCCACCCGCCCCAGGTAAAGCCAAGGATTGAGACCGCAATCGCACCACACAAAGCACCGTAGATGCCTGGTTTCGTCCATTCTGGAAATGTCATTTTAGATCCTCTGGCGGAGAAAGCGCCGCCTCGCTGTTTTGTGTCTTTTTGCGCAACCTTGATCTCGAGCCCGCGCCATACCCAGGGCGTGATGACCGATAGGCGCAGTTCGGGCTGCTGGAATTTCAATTGATCAACAGTTGCGTTGTGGTTCTTTGGCAAGCCTTCGGTGCGTCTGATCACCACAAACGGATCGACAAACGTCACAAGCGATGTGGTTGTGCGCGAAAACATCGGCAACCTTCCCAAACATCAGATCCAAGTAGAGGACGTGACAGCTGAATTTTCATGATGGAAGAACTTAGTTCACTCTAGCAGGCGATACGCCCAGGCCGCAGAAAACCAGAACTTTAGTGGACTTAACATAACCACTTGGCGACGGTATTACAACGTTCATCGGCCTAACACTTTTTCCAAGTCCCAGGATGCCGATGAAAGAAATTGTTTCAATCTGGCATTCGCCTTGTGTATCGGCAAATTCGTGACCACTTATGTAGCCTCATTAGCATGCCACTCTGAAGCCGACATTCGCTGCATCACAAAGAACAGGTAATGAGGGCTCTGACCGATCTCCACCGTCTAAAGGCCGTTCGAGCACTTAGTGAGGATACAATCGAAGCATACCTCGTGCGCGCCAGACTACATTGAAAGTTATGCAGTTTTGGCGTGCGATAACGCCTCAGAAAATGTCAGCAGGCGTTGACGGCTTTCGTCCCAAAGGTGCAGCCGCGCACAGTGCAGGCTTTCATAGAGCGTAATGCGCTGACAATCGGCGAGTTCACCGTGATCGCGCAGCACTTCATCAAGTCTGTAAAAAGGTATCCGGCTGGCCATGTGATGAACATGGTGCACACCTATATTCGCAGTGAACCAGCGTAGAGGACCAGGTAGGGCATAGTGAGAGCTGCCATAGAATGCTGCATGCTGTAGTTTCCACTGCTCTTCGTGTTCCCAGGTTGTGTGCTCGAATTGATGCTGGATGTAGAAAAGCCAGACACCGATTGAAGCAGCTAAAATCATTGTGGGGAGAAACACAAACAACAGTGCATCCACACCTCCGACCCAATAGACTCCACCCAAAACAGTAGCTATCACAACGTTTGTCGCCATTGCGCTTAGCCAATACTGCCAGCCAGCATGCATTAATCCGACGGGCAGCCGATATAGGATAAAAAACGTATAGATTGGGACGACGCCAAACATGAACAATGGGTGTCGAACCAATCGATACAAGGCGCGTCCGATCCACTTCCGGTTCACATATTCGTCGACAGTCAAGGTCGGTAAGTCTCCGATACCGCGCCGATCCAGATTACCGGTTGAAGAATGGTGAATTGCATGGGTTTGGCGCCAGACATCATATGGTGTGAGCGCCAGAACACCCAGAAACCGGCCTGTCCAATTGCAAAGTACACGGCTTTTGAAAAACGCCCCATGACCGCAATCGTGCATGATTATGAACAAGCGGACCAGGAAGGCGGCATTCAATATTGCCAGCGAAGTGGAGATCCAGACGCTAATGGACAATGCATGCCACGCAGCGACCCATAACACAACAAAAGGTATAACAGTGATTGTCAATTCGAAGACACTGCGTCCGGTGTTCGGTGCGCGGTATTGCGCGAGAACTCTAGTCCAATCCTGAGGTTGCAACCTGGTGGCCCTCCGATCTCTCATCGGACTTAAATGTCCAAACGGGCACCCATAAGGGTGCCCATAAAACGTTTAGGCCAGCGCCAAGTTAGCGGCGTTATCGCGCCCGTCACGACCAGATTCCAAATCAAAAGTGACCTTCTGGCCATCTTGAAGTTCACTGATGCCGGACCGCTCAAGCGCCGAAATATGTACGAATACGTCGTTCTTGCCATTTTCCGGTTCAATGAAGCCGAAACCTTTGGTTGAGTTGAACCATTTCACGGTGCCATTTGCCATGGTGTAAGTCTCCTAATATCAGCCGCCCGCACTATTGCGACGGCTCGGCGTGGTCGGTCTGAATCGAAAGACTGAACGCCGATTTTGGGAGACAGCAGGTCGAAAAAGAAAAACGTTAGCCCAGTATAGATGGGCTGCTGGGGAGCATCAAACAAGCCTTGATCCCCCGAAGAGTTGCACGATCTTGAAAAGATTAAGCTAACCGATGGGCTGGTACGGAAAATCAGGGTGAAGAGGTCTTATACACCAATAACATCGCCTGAAATATGATCAAGCTTGGGCGGTTGCACTGTTGTCAGAAATTAACGACGCCGAGCTAACCCAGGTCTAACCGACACACCGTTTCGCCAAGCGTTCAGTCCTTTGCAGCGCCGACAAATCCGCTCCCCAAATGGGCTCTCTACCGACATCGGAGGCGTCACAGCATTCCCAACCAAGACACCAATTTGCCGGTCATGGACGGCCCATAGCTGCCGCCGGTCAGCCGACCTAAATGCTGCATCGCAGCCCATCAAACCGGCCATTCGCTGCGCGGGCGAGATCCGTGCGTTGTGATAGGTAGGCACCGCGGACGAAGGGGGCTTTCGCATTATCTCGGACAACGACGCCAGGCAGCCCTAAAAACAATCAAGGGATCTATCACGACCGGCCGCCAGAGCGGCGACCTTGACTGACGCCTTCCGGCACGGCCGCGCGCCAAGCAGAGGTGGCCTTGCAGCGGGAACAGATGCGTTCGCCAAAACCTTCGCTCCAGAAAGAGGATTTGCAGCGCAAGCAGAACCGTTCCTTTGGCGCATCTGCAAGCGCACGCTTTGGCGGGTCCGAGACGATGAATTCCTTCTTCTTTTGCATCAGTTCCTCGCGTTTCGTTGATTCAGGCATTCGCTTCTTCAACTTCATTCGGGCATAGGCGAAGTGGACTGTTGGCATGGCATCCCTTCATTTTCGGCGTTCTGAATTTCAGAGCTGTCCTGCGAAAAAACTTGCGGGGTATCGTCTTTGGGACTTTGGTCAACGAGATCGATATTCTCCCGCGTTGTCCGCGATCCCGAGTAAAGATGGCGCAATTGGGCCTCGGATACCCCGTCGGCCTGCATCACAAGCTGCACCATTGGGTCTGCCAGCATTTCTTCCAGAAAAACATCAGACAGCTCTCTTCCTGAAAGCTTGTCCTTCGCGCGGGCATTGTCGAGATCAATCAATGAAACGGTTAGGCTCCGGGTTAATCCCGGATGGGAAATGCGTGGATGCAGGTGGACAACAACCGAGGCCTTCCAAGCTTCAGGGTCTTGGTGATCCGGAGGCGAGGCGAGTTCGGTCTCGATTTCATACTCGCCGGCGGGGAGCGTTTCTGCAAAACCGGGCACTGTGAATGGCCAGTCGAAAACTGCGATGGTCTTGCTGAATTGGTCATCCATTGCGGTGGTCCTTTCGATTAAGGGCCAGGTAGGGCTCGCCAGCCCGCTCCGGCGCGACTCTCGGGGTTTTTCGAGATTGGCTGAACCGGTCTTTGCCGCCCTGATTGTCGGTTTCCTTATTCGACGGTTCAGCAGGACGGCAGACCTAATAGCCAGGTCATTGAAAGACTTGATCCCAATCGATTTCGGATTTTCCACTGAGACCTCGGTGCGTCGGTCAGACCCGAAAATTCGCACGTAGCCTATCAGTATATGGGGTTTGAAGGGCCGATTTACTACGGCGGGTTGCCAAGCAAATCAGCACATGACGCTCGGTATCGGACCGCGGAGCGCAATTTGAGAAGTTATAACAACTTCAAATGTAGGCAGGCTTCGCTATCCTCGTTAGTTTCGGCAAGTTTTCCTTGCATAGTCGAATTCTCGCGACATCCGGCGCGTTTATTGCCCCCATAAGAGCGTTGTAGTTCATGCCTATTTTCATTTCGCGCCTGACGGGCCCAGTGAGTTTGGCTGAGCCGGTGTGATCGCTTGTTGCGCCGCGGTAGATTGTACCTGAGGGAAATTTCAGACTGCTTGCATCGGTATCCCACTTTCTAACATCAAGGGTCGAACAGGTTCCATGGTCGCTTTCCAGTTGCAATCCAAACATCCCACTTACCGTAGCAAACCAGTGTGAATTGACGAGGGCGGCCTTGACGCAATCATATTAAGATGCATCAAGGTTCAGCCCTTCTATGCACGCTTTGGCGAGATCGCGGTTCGGAGAATCGGAACCAGGCATGGTTGCCCAACCCGCATCCATCACGGCGTCGCGTCGCTTGTACGACGTGGCAGCCTGGATCGTCGCGAGCTTTGCTAAACGCTGATTATCCGTGCGGGACATGTCGTGGCAAATTGGCACGAGCGCCGCGATCACCTGGTCCCGCGCCATTTCGCTTGCCAACTTGTTCGCGCTTCCGCCAGTCATCCAGCCGCCCCAAGAGAATCCAACGACACCGACAAACACCGCGCCGAGCAGTGCGCCATACATACCGGGTTTCAGCCATTCAGGATTGGTCATATCAAGTCCTCCAGCGGAGAAAGCGCCGCTTCGCTATGTTGAATTGTTTCACAACGGGCCTAGTCGCAGGCAATGGCGTGCTCCAGATCCTTTTGTGTTGTCATGTGCATCGTTGTTTGACCGACATGACTCCCTCGACCCCTGACCATCAGGTAGGTCGCGGTGCGTCGGTAAGCCTCAAAGCTGACGCCTTGCAGCAACTCCTCCTCGAAGAGAATTTCATACGCGCCAGCCGGAAACACGATGTCGCTGTTTCCCAACCTGAAGGCATTGGTGAACGTCACCTTTGACCTGATCGAACGCGTGAGCATCCCATACCTCCGTTGAATTGATCGCTGGATTTCCGGCACCGACCAAGGTCGGCCGCATCAGTCCAGATGCCCCGTCAAGTCACAGCACTTAGGGCTATATTATTCCCAACCCACGGGCTTTATGCTGATCGAAGTTAGTACCCATCAGGTTCTTTACTGTCAGGATGTGTGCAACAGCCTCACTCCCGACAATCGGGGCTAGAAGGTGGCGCATCCAGGCAGATGCAAGTCTTTGCGCCTTGCAGCAATCAAGCAATATTGAATGCGGTATCCAACGCGTTGATCGGTATCTTTGTCCCAACGATTTTTGTCGAGCGCCGCTCCCCCAGCCCGAAAGGAAAAATCATGTCTGTATCAGATGTTCTTCGCCCGGATGGCTCCGACTACGACCCTTTCCTGCTTGCAGAAGTGGGTGAAGACAAAACCGGTGCAACAGTCACGGTTTTGTCAGCCCTTGCGCGTCTCGGGCTCGAGCCTTGGACCGAGGCTCGTGAGCTTACACTTCTGGGCCGGGATGCAGCGCATGCCCGGCTGAAAGCACATCTTTCGACAGTCAGAGATGTACCCACGCTTGATCATGCGAGCGGCAGCGTGGCGACAAAGTTGGTGGCCTTGTTACCTAAGCGCGTGTCGCATCGCGTTTCGAAATTGCCTGAGACAATAAAGTATACCGGCCCCCGGATCCCGATCTATTGGATGCTGATTTCACTCATGGGCGCTCTGATACTTGCGCGGATCTTTTATCTCGCTCAAGCGGGCTAACCTGCGTCAGTACGAAGGCGCTCTGAAACCCGTTAGGTAACATGTGTCCGCTGTGTATTTGGTTGGCATTTTTTTTGAGTATCTGAGGGGCGCGGGGAACATGGAGCTCCCCAAAAGGGCTGTATGAGTCTCGTGCTTCTTATTCTCGGACCGTCCAGGAAAGGACATTCCAATGAATGATGAAGACCAGAGTCAGGAAAACCACGCCGTCAAGCACATGGCCTCCGTCAAGGCCGCCTGGGACAAAGCGCCTGAAGGCCCCAAAAAGGCGACGGCATTGAAACACTATCAGGCCGCTGAAAGTGCCCATGAAGCCGAAAATGACGAAGAGGCTCACAAGGAACTCAAGGAAGCCAGTCGGGCGCTGATGTAACGTCACGCGTTTGAGATGTAAGCAGGATCGTCCAAAACCAGATTGTGGGCCCAATCAGGCCAGAAGCGGCCGTTTCTGATCCAGATACGCTGGATCGAAATCCGCCAGTTTAACCAGACCCTCATAGTTATTGAACGTCACAAACCCATCCCGAAATGTAACCAACTCGTCCTCCCTGAGTTTGCGCAGGACGCGGTTGACGTGAATGGCGCTCAATCCCAGTGCATCGGCAAGATGGTACTGTGTGAGCGGGCAGGCATAGCCTTTCTTGCTGCCCATCCCCACAAGCGACAGCCTGACTCCAAGTTCCAGTAGGAAATGTGCCATGCGCGCATCCGCATCACGCCGCCCAAGCCCGACAAGATGTTCGACAACCATCGCTTCGTCGCGTGACACGGCCCATAAAATTGCAGTGGCCAGCCGAGGTGTCTCTGCGAAGGCTTGCAAAAGATCGCTCACCAGAACCTCGGCGGCTTCGATATCAACAATCGGCTCAATGCCATGGTCTGACGTGTGCAACAAAACGCTGCGCAGCCCAAGGAAATCCCCTGGAATCTGGAAATCGACGATTTGGCGTGATCCGTCAGGCTGAATCTTATATGAAACAACCCAGCCAGCGGCGAGGATATAGGCAGCCTGTTCCGATTGTCCCTGATGAACAAGATCTCGGCCAGCCTCAAAGGTTCTCCTCCGCTGGTGCAATTGTTCCAAAACGGCCAGTTCCGCCTCTGCCAAGGCAACAAATGCCGAGAGTTTCTGTGTTAACGGGCTGGTGTTGGTGTTCATCGTTGGATTTCCCCGAGCCTGCAAAGACTCTACGAAGAAATTGGTGTTGAGGCTACTTTCGATCAGTCCAAAATACCAAAACTCATGTGACAATAGAAAAACCATCACCACCTCGCCTGGTCACGAATCCAATGACTTTAAAAGGAATGACCCCAATGTCAGACCACCAAGATCCCGCAGGCATGGCTGCACTCTCGATCTGCGAGGCTCTTCTACTTGCCTTAAACGATCTCAATCTTCTTCAGGAACGTGAGGTCGTCGGGGTTTTGCGCGATGCTGCCGTGACCCACGAGAGTGCCAATGGTTCGGAATTAGAGCAAGAAACCCATTCGGCAGTCGCCAAATTGATCAACGAGATTATTGTCAGCGGTAACTTCTCGCGCCGATCTTAGATTACGCGGCCAGGTACTTGGACGTCCTGTTGTTCGTGTTTCTGCCGACGATGCTCCTCGCTGCAATTGCTGGCATGTGGTTTTCTTACGTGCAGCACCAGTTCGAGGAAACCAGATGGCAGCGGGAACATGATTGGAGCATTCAGGATGCGGCGCTTTAAGGCAGTTCAAACTAAGCACTGCCCGGAATGCTGAGCTGGATCACCGGGAAAGTCGGAGTTCACCGTGTTCATCATCTGGCCAGCCGTATCCCGTTCTATCGTCTTCCCGAGGTCCTTCGAGGTCATGACGTCCTTGCCAACACCCGGCGCATCACTCTCCGCGATAGCTTGCGCTGCACAAGCCTCGCGCTCTGGGACGAAACCGAACGCGTCGTTATAGTGAGTTAGGAACAATCCGGGAATGGATCAGAAACTTCGGAAACCAAATTGCGAAGCATGCCAGAGCGGCGCTCCAATGGCCTTCGGATACCATGGCCCGGAGTTGCGGCCATTGCCCATGTCTCCATCCCTTCCTGACGACGCGAATCCTGCACGCTCCGCCTTGGTTGCAATCTTCGTCCTGCGACTATGAAAATTACTTTTTCTTATTCCCGATCTTGACCGGCCTCTGACCCTTTGAGAAATCGGCCGTCGCCACAATTTTTTCCTTTGCTTTCTTTGGCTTTTTAACTTCGCGGTTGCCGCGCCTCTTGTCACCTTTTGACATCTGAATCCCTTTCAGGTTGGTTTCTCTCAATACGTTTGCATGTCACAGACCGACCGACTGCATTGTGGTGGTCCCGTAGTTGGGTCAAAAGACCTGCGTCACGCCCTCAAGGGTTCCAAATCTGATGCAGTCCCGGACCTGTAGGGTTTTTGTGCGACCATCGCCTCGGTTGTGATCAGCAGGCTTGCAATCGACGCCGCATCTTCCAGAGCAATCCGGACAACTTTGGTGGGGTCAATGATCCCCACTGTCAGCATGTCGACATAAGTTTCCGTTTGAGCGTCGAACCCGAAGGATGTGTTTTCGCTTTCGATGATCTTTGCCGCGACGACCGATCCGTCCACGCCGGCATTTTCGACAATCTGGCGCAGCGGCGCCTGGATCGATCGGCGGACGATCCTGATGCCGGCATTCTGGTCGGAGTTGGCGCCCTTTAGGGTTGCAAGCGCTTTGCTCGCATGCACCAGCGCAACACCACCGCCTGGAACAACACCTTCCTGAACTGCCGCGCGAGTGGCGTTCAACGCGTCGTCAACCCGGTCTTTGCGTTCCGTTACCTCAATCTCCGTGGCCCCTCCGACCCGGATGATGGCGACCCCGCCTGCCAGTTTAGCAAGACGTTTCTGCAGCGGCTCTGTTGCAATCTTTTGACTATTGACGCGCTTGAATGCAGACGATGAATGATAGCCGGTGTATTCAGTCGAGAACCT